>JAUSQH010000272.1 GCA_030652895.1 Alphaproteobacteria bacterium | reverse complement strand
GACTGGCGCGGGCTGGCGCGCGGCGCAAAGCCGAACCGCTCCATATCATAGCGCGGCATGGCGGCCTGCATCATCTCAACCCCGCAACAGGCCAGACCGAACGTCATCCACATCAGCGAGCCGGTGCGCGCCCAGGTGATCACATCGTCCAGCGAGGTCAGTATATAGCCCTTATCTGAAAGCTCATCCGACAGCGCGCCAAAGGCGCCGTTCGCGTCAACCTGGCCCGGCGTCACTCCCATTCCAGCGCACCTTTCTTCCACTCATAGGCAAAACCAATGGTCAGAACTCCCAGAAACACCATCATCGACCAGAAACCATAAACGCCTACATCCCCCAGCGATATCGCCCACGGAAACAAAAAGGCAACCTCAAGGTCGAATATAATGAACAGGATCGCCACCAGATAAAACCGCACATCGAACTGCATACGCGAATCGTCAAACGCCGGAAAGCCGCATTCATAGGCCGACAGCTTTTCCGGATCGGGCCGGTTTTCGGCCAGCACAAACGCCACCAGTATCAGCGCGACCGCCATGACGACGGCAATCCCCGCAAAGATCAGGATTGGCAGATATTCCAACAATAATTCCGGCATGAACCCCGCCCTGATTAGGCATTTATCACTGCGCCGCCTGTTTTCCCACCGGCAACTCCAACCAGAATCACCTTTGCAGCGTTGCGCGCACTATAATCGCCGGGCCTTGTAATGGAAAGCGCCTAACAAAGAAATTTTTCTCGGCGCAGGCTCGACGCTCGAGCCAGCGACGGATCGACCCAGCCCCCCCTCTACAACAGGGTGATTTTAGGTTGAAGCATATTCACACTCACATTATCATGTGTCTGGCTTATCCGGGGTATCCAGAGGCCGAATGGACAGGCCGATGATTTAGGATGGATTGCCTAGATAAGGGCACTGAATGCGAGAGCGGGTCGACGCCTGCGCCGCGGGGTGCGCCTCCATCTAACTATATGGTTAATAACCGAAAAATGTCACAAAATGTTATAAAAAGCCGAATTTTTGATGATTTTTTTATAGACCGGCATTTGTTCTGCTGATATAGTTATAAGTGCCTGTAAAAGGACTGACTGATCTTCGTCGTAAAGACAGACGCCAAAGGTCAGAAGAGTAATAAAAAGCTAATAATGGTTGGGTTCGGTTGGCTGCTGGAGTTTAGCGGCAAAAATGTGAGTGTAAACAGTATCTTCCGGGTTAACGGTTGTTTCGGAAAAGAATTTTATAAGGATAAACCATAATGACACTCAACAGGATTTCGGCGATGGCGGGCGCAGCCGCGTTTGCCCTGACGACGGCGACCAGCGCAATGGCTATTCCGAATTTGCAACTTTTTATTGAGGGCGCGGATTACGAGACGGCCGCAGAAAACCCGGGTGACCCCGAGACCTGGGCGAAACTCGGCACGACCTCTTTCCGTCTGTGGGTAATTGCGGACACAAGCAGCACCTATCGGATCAGAGACGTTTCATTTGTGGCTAGTTACGCCAACGGCTTGACGCCGACTCTTGCGTTTGCGCCTTCTACTACCCTGGGCGCGGGGGGATTTACCGATCCTTCGGCCCCGGCGGCAACCAGTTATACTGGCCAATATGCGGCAAATACAATTCCTGGCAGCCCGTTGTCGCCCCATGGCATGATCACTGCTAGTCGTACTGCGGATATCTGGAACCTTGGCATGTTCAATCTTACCGACTCGCCAATAGCTGATTTCCAGCCATCTATTAATGTTGAAGCCATCGACAATTGGTTCCCGGCGGTTGGATCGGCGACTGGCCAGATCAATGTTTATGACGTGATAGTTGGCGGCCTTCTACCTGGACAACAGGTCCATTTCGACGTCTATGGCATTGGGGAAAGCTTCGGGTGCAGCGGACGAGGCTGTACGCCAGTTTGGGCAATTGCCAATGGTGAGAATGGTACGCCAAATGCCCCCTATTCACATGACGCGCGGTGGCAGCAGATAGCAGCAGTCGACGTCCCCACCCCTGGCACGGCGGCGCTGCTGCTCGGTGGCCTTGGTGGACTGGGCTTATTCTCACGCCGCCGCAAAGCAGCTTAATTGCCCTGAGATCTACTTACAAAGTATCCAATAAAAATACCCCGGTTCGCCGGGGTATTTTTTTGGCCCGTGCCAATTCACACCGGTGCGGCCTCTCGCGCCCTCTTCACACTGGAATTTCCGCATTACCTGCTATACTCAATGCCTTAATGAATGCATGAGGAACAAAAAGTGCGCGAGGACAGTCAGGAATTTGCCGCCCGGGTAAGCCGCGAGGCGGCAGGGCGGCCGGCCCGGCGCAATGTCGGCGGTCTGCGTCAGCTGGCGCCCTATGTCGTGCGCTATCGCGGCCTGGTGGCGGCGACGCTGGTGGCCCTGCTGGCGGCGTCCGGGGCAACCCTGCTGATCCCGGTTGCGGTGCGCGAGGTGATTGACCTTGGCTTTGGCGCCAACAGTGCGGGGCTGGTGCATCGCTATTTCGCCGCCATGCTGGGGGTGGCGGCGGTGCTGGGTATGGCGACGGCGGCGCGGTTTTATTTCGTTTCCTGGCTGGGCGAACGCGTGGTCGCCGATGTGCGCCGCGATGTTTACGGCCATGTCCTGACCATGAGCCCGGAATTTTTTGAAACCACGCGAACCGGCGAAGTGCTCTCGCGGCTAACCGCCGACACAACCCTGATCCAGACCGTGGTGGGTTCCAGCGCGTCGATTGCGCTGCGCAATATATTTTTGCTGTTTGGCGGCCTGATCATGCTGGTGGTAACCAGTCCGAAGCTGACCGGGCTGGTGCTGGTGTTCGTGCCGGTTGTGGTGATCCCGATCATCGTGCTGGGACGCCGGGTGCGCGGTCTGTCGCGCGCCTCCCAGGACCGCATCGCCGACACCAGCGCCATGGCCGGCGAAGTACTGGATCATATTACCGTCGTGCAGGCCTTTACCCAGGAAGCCGCGGAACGCAGGCGTTTTAATGACGCGGTCGAGCACAGCTTCGACACCGCCCTGCAACGCATCCGGGTGCGTGCAATCCTGACCGCGCTGGTGATTGTTCTGGTGTTCGGGGCGGTTATCGGGGTGTTGTGGATTGGTGCGCAAAGCGTGCTGACCGGCGCCATGACCGGCGGCGCATTGGGCCAGTTTGTACTCTATGCCGTGTTTGTCGCATCGGCTGCGGGCGCACTCAGCGAAGTGTGGGGCGACATGCAGCGCGCGGCGGGCGCAACCGAACGGCTGATGGAACTGATGGACGCCAGACCGGCCATCGCACCGCCATCCAACCCCGTGACGCTGCCCGCAACCGCCCAGGGCAGTGTGCGTTTCGACGCCGTCCGGTTTCACTATCCGTCCCGGCCGGACCATTTTGCACTGGACAGGGTCAGCTTTACGATCGCGCCGGGCGAAACGGTCGCGCTGGTTGGGCCAAGCGGTGCGGGCAAGACCACCTTGTTGCAGCTTTTATTGCGGTTTTACGACCCGGTCAGCGGTTCCATTTCACTGGATGGCGTCGATATTACCAAAGCCGATCCCCAGGCCGTGCGGCAGCGCATGGCCATCGTACCGCAGGATACGATTATATTTTCCACCAGCGCGCGCGAGAACATCCGCTATGGCCGGCCCGAGGCAAGCGATGCCGATGTCCGGGCAGCGGCGGAGGCCGCACAGGCCATAGAGTTTCTGGAAAAGCTGCCTGAAGGACTGGACACTTTTCTGGGTGAAAAAGGTGTGCGGCTGTCGGGCGGACAGCGCCAGCGCGTCGCTATCGCGCGGGCGATCCTGCATGACGCGCCCCTGTTGCTGCTGGACGAAGCGACCAGCGCGCTGGATGCGGAAAATGAACGCCTGGTGCAGATCGCGCTCGATGCGTTGCTGGCCAACCGCACTACGCTGGTGATCGCGCACAGGCTGGCGACCGTGCGCCGCGCCGATCGCATCATCGTTCTGGACGAAGGGCGGATCGTCGCCATGGGCCGTCATGATGAACTGATGGCGCGTGACGGCCTGTATGCAAGGCTGGCGGAGTTGCAGTTCACCGATGTTGCCGCCTTTCCCCCAAAAGACCGTTCCAGTCCCGTAGATTTAAAGCTCCTGCTAGGATAACCAGCCGTTAGGGAAGCAAATAATGAAATTCGTTGGGAGAATATTCCGCAGCGTCCTGATTATCACCGCACTGCTCGTTCTTACTGGTGGCCTGGCGCTTTATTACATACCCGCGGTGCAAGACATGGTGATCTCTCGCACCATCAATCACACTCTTACCGCCTCGCATGATGAATTGCTGGCGGACGACGCCCTGCGCGTCGCGGTTTGCGGCAGCGGGTCACCGCTGGCGAATTCAGAACGCCGTCCGGCCTGCAATCTGGTTTTTGCGGCGGGTAAAATTTTTGTCGTCGACGCGGGAGCGGGATCATTTGCCCGGGTGGCGCAATGGCGATTGCCGCTGGATCGCATGGAAGCCGTATTCATCACCCATTTTCATTCCGATCATATCGCTGATCTGCCGGAAGCGCGGTTGCAAAGCTGGGTGAGCCAGCGCCCCGCGCCGCTTGCGGTGTATGGCGGGCCGGGCATTGAACGCGTCGTGGCGGGTTTTTCCGAGGCCTTTGCGCTGGATGATTTTTACCGTATCGCGCATCATGGCGCGGACTTTCTCAAGCCCGAGATCGCCCCCATGTGGCCCCACGAAATCGCCAATGCCGATGGTACGCCCCTAACCGGGATCCAGGGCAAGGTGGTTTTCGAAAAAGACGGCCTGACTGTCACCGCATTTGCAGTCGATCATGCCCCGGTTGTTCCCGCCTACGGCTACCGCTTTGACTATAAAGGCCGTTCGGTAGTTTTTTCCGGAGATACGCACAAGACCCCCGGTCTGGCGCTCCACGCCAAAGGCGCCGATGTCCTGTTGCATGAAGCCATGGATAAAAAAATTGTCGCCCTGACCTATGCCGCCGCTGCGCGCGCGCAAAACCCCATTATCCAGAAAATCATGGCCGATATTCCGGATTATCACGCATCGCCGCAAGACGCCGCAGAAACCGCAAAAGAAGCGGGTGTTGCGCATCTGGTGCTGACGCATTTAATCCCGCCCCTTCCGGACTGGTTTGGACGCCGGATATTTTTACGCGGCACGGATGTAGCCGGCGTCAAAACACGCATTGCCTTTGACGGCATGCTGATCGAACTTCCTGCAGAATCCAAGGTGGTAAAATTTGGCGATCTGGGCCATTAAACCGCTCAGCTGATTTCGGAGCCGGCGCTCCGGGTTTGCCAGATGGCGGCAATAAACGCGCCTTTGCTGCGTGGCAACAGCATGAGCACAAGCACCAAAGCCAGGGCTGGCCAGAACGTCATGGCCACCCATTCGGGCCAGGACGTGCGTTGCTCCACCATGAACAAAGCAGGCACTATCAGATGTCCGACAATCAGAATTGTAAGCCATGCCGGACCATCGTCGGCGCGAATATGGCCGAATATTTCACCGCAGTTGGCGCACCGGTCCACGGGCTTCAGAAAAGCCCGGAATAATTTTCCTGTGCCGCAATTGGGGCACCGACCCGCAAAGCCGCGAAGCGTTGCGTTTACAAAGGACAGTTTATTGCGTGACGTCATTGATATCCCGTACCCCACCGGTCCTGGAAAAACAGTTCGCCGACCGGCTTGCGGCTGATCGGACCATGGCCCTGCCCAACCGGATAGCCCAGCGGGATCATTGCGGCCGTTCCCCATTCCGCAGGAATATCCAGCAATTTTTTCACCTCGGCCTCCTCGGCGCATAACAACGTCGTCAGTACACAGCCCAACCCTTCGGCGCGCGCAGCAAGCAGCAGGTTTTCAACCGCCGGATAAATGGAGCCACCGCCTACGACAGAAACCCTGTCCTGATCAACGTCTGTTACGGCAAGCATCGCAGGATGGAAGCATACGATAACCAGTACCGGCGCCTCATGCATATGGCTCGCCAGATAATTCCCGGCGGCGATTGTGCGTTCATGTTTTTCGCGCACATCCTGCGGCGCCTTGGCAAAGCCTTTCGCGTAGGTGACGGCGTACGGCGCCCAATGCGAGGTGTAAAGCTCCCCCAGACGCTTTTTGACAGCGCCGTCACGCACGGCGATCATCCGCCAGGGTTGCCGGTTGCCACCATTGGGCGCCCAGGTGGCCGCCTCGAATATCCGCCGCAACACGGCTTCGGGGATTGGGTCCGGGCGCAACTTTCGCACCGCGCGCAGGGTGCGCATCGCGTCGTAAAGCTTCATTTCCGTCATTTCCAACTCCCCGTAAACGCTTTTCACCCATGAGTGTAGCGTTATTCGCCAGTATTACGCATCAATAAGGATACAATCGGGCCCACCTGACCTTGCGTCACATGATTTAATACAAAACAAACTTATTGTGAACAAAACATGACAGATCGTTATGGAAGCCCGGCGGGAAACGTCTCCCAGAGTGCGGCGATATGCCATTGTGGATTGATGCACCGGGGCAGTTTATCGCCCGCGGCATGATAGTTACGCGCGCAATCAGATACCGTTGCTACTTTGTCACGCATATTTGAATTTTGATTCAATTGTGGCTTGACTTGGTGTGGATAGTGGAAATTCCCTGGGTATTTGCTATATTCGCCCCAATGCGCAGGTGAACTGATAGTCCGATAGGCGGTCTGGTTAGTTTGGCGCCAACGATAGGAATGAAGATGACCCTAAGAATGCTAACAATTGCGGCGGTTGGGCTGGGGGCAGTGGCATCTGCTCCAGCTAGCTTCGCTGCGCCCAAGGGGCCGTTCGTCGGCATTATGGGCGGCGCCAATTTCACCGATGACTTTGATGTCAGTGGTACGGGCGTCGGCATCAACCGCTCGGTCGATACAGATACGGGCTGGGGTGTCGTACCCTCGATCGGGTATCGTTACGGGAATGGGCTGCGCACAGAATTTGAACTGGGCTATCGCTCCAATGACGTCGATTCCGTGTCTGGAAGCACGTTTGGTGGTGGCCAGATCAAGGTTAAAAGCGCCATGCTGAACCTGTTGTATGACGTCGGCACCGGTAGCCGGATCACACCATACATCGGTGGTGGTATTGGTTATGCGCGCGTCAAATATGACTTTGTGCGTCCTGTCGGGGTTGGGTTTGGCCATATCGACGATTCAGACGGCGTCTTTGCCTATCAGGGTATTGCAGGCCTTTCCTACTGGGTAAGCGATGCGCTTGAACTGGCGGCCGAGTACCGTTATTTCGCAACCAAGGATCCGGATTACGGCACCAGCGCTGGCGTTCCTGTTGAGGGTGAGTATCAGAGCCATGGCGCGATGGTTGGTCTGCGCTGGAACTTTGCAGCGCCAAAACCCGCGCCGATCGTGCAGCCTGTCGCCACTCCCGCGCCGCCGCCGCCGCCGGTAGTAGTAGAACCGCCGGCACTGCCGCGCGCCTTCCTGGTCTTCTTTGACTTTGACCGGTCGGACGTAACTTCTGAGGCCGATGCAATCCTGAATGACGCGGCTACCTACGCCAAAACCACAGGCGCCGTTCGTATCGGGGCCACAGGCCACGCCGACCGTGCCGGCTCGGACGCATACAACATGGCTCTGTCCATGCGCCGCGCCAATGCGGTGAAAGCCCGCTTGCTGGCGCTCGGCGTGCCGGAAAGCGAAATTTCCATCGACGCCCGGGGTGAAAGCGATCCGCTTGTTCCCACGGAAGATGGGGTTCGTGAGCCGCAAAACCGGCGCGTTGAAATCGTCCTGAACTAACAGGACCGGTATTCGATCAATAAGAAGCCGCATCCGGGTAATCGGATGCGGCTTTTTTTAATAATTTTGGTTATTTGGTGATGCGGTTCCCGCGCATCGTAAGTTTATCGGTCTTATCGAAAATCCGGACTGGCCCATTCATATTATTCTCCGTTATTTCAACACTGTTTTGGCTCAATGGATTGCGAGAATCTCGTGCGACAAGAATGTCCACGCCATTTTTCCAAAACGTATTTTGAAATATTTTTCCATCCGTTACATTGACGGCGGCAATACCGATTTCCGTAGAATCATAAATCAGATTATTGCGCACCATCCCCCCAATATGCTCCGGGCTAGCCAACCCTTCGCCGCCGTAAACAATACCGATATGACATCGCGCAATGCGATTGCGTTCGATCACCACATTGGTGCTGGCGCTTTTCATCTGAATGCAACTACCACGGTCGAAATGTGAAAACGGCTCGGACGTAGGTTCGCGGACATCATGCAGATAATTTCCGGAAATCCGGAAATCGTCGCAAAAATTGCAGTCAATGCCCTGAAAATTACCGCCCGGCGGGTGGCGTGTGTGGAATATCTCGTTGTTGGTGATGGCGATATGGTGCGGGCGGTTTTCGGCGGGACCCGATCCCTTTAATTCGGCGTGGCTATCCATCGGTAACTTCGAGAAATTGTCATAGATACGGTTCCCATTGACCGTAATATTGTGTGCTCCGGTGCCAAAAAACACGCCATGATATCCGCCACCCGTAATATCCAGTCCCTCCAGCCGGATGTGGGACGCAGTGGTGAATTTAACCACGATATCCGCGCCCGTGCTGGCGCCATCAATTATGACGGTGCCGGGACCATCGCGCGATGTAACCTGTACTGGAGCGCTTTGCGTCCCCGAGTTCCTGGACGTGAAACGCAT
>JAUSQH010000270.1 GCA_030652895.1 Alphaproteobacteria bacterium | reverse complement strand
GCGAAATCTGGACGCCGGAATTTCTCAACACGCTGAAAAAGGTTACGGACGACATCTTCTTTATCCCTGGGGTTGCACGCCATACCGTGACTTCGCTATGGACGCCGAATACCCGCTATATTGCCGTTACGGAAGAGGGGCTTGAGGCGGGGGACGTCATCCCGGCAAGCTTTAAGGCGACGCCCGAGGGCATTAAGAAAGTTCTGGACAATACATTGCGGGCCGATCTTGTTGGCCGCCTGGTCGCGACAAATTTCAAGTCAGCCATGATTCGTGCGGAATTGCTGGATTTCAACCCGGAAACGAAAGAACGGCTCAATTATTTTAATGTCGCCGCCAAGCTGGAAAATGGAATTCGGGCGAAATATGCCTCTGACGATTTCGACGTAAAAATTGTCGGCTTCGCCAAGCTGACGGGTGATATCGCGGACGGCGCCGCAAGTGTTGTGACGTTTTTCATCGTCGCATTTATGCTGACCTGTGTGATGCTCTGGCTGTATTGCCGGTCCGTACGCTTGACGATCGTCACCGTCGGCAGCTCGCTCTGTTCGCTGATCTGGCAATTCGGGTTGCTGAATATCATGGGCTACGGCCTTGATCCGCTGTCGGTGCTGGTGCCCTTCCTGGTGTTCGCAATCGGCGTCAGTCACGGGGTGCAGCAGGTCAACATGGTCGGCGCCGAGATTGCTGCCGGCCTTGACAAAGAAAAAGCGGCGCGGGTGACCTTCTCGTTCCTGTTGCGTCCCGGGGCGGTTGCGCTATTGACTATTTTGGCCGGGTTCGGAACACTTTACATTATTCCGATCGGCATGATTCAGGAATTGGCGATTACAGCCTCGATCGGCGTTGGCCTGAAAATCATCTCCAACCTGATCATGTTGCCGCTGCTGTTTTCATATGTCGCGCCTGGCGCAGAATATGGTGCCAAGGTGAAGCGCGCCATGGATTCACGCGCACGTGCGTGGCCATATCTTGCCAAGATTGCACTGCCGCGCAACGCCTTTATCTTCATCGGGTTTTGTACCATCGTGGGGATAGTTGGTTTTATCCAGGGCTCCAAACGCCAGATCGGCGACGTGCATTCCGGCGCCGGCGAATTGCGTCCGGAAGCCCGCTACAATACCGACAGCCAGTTCGTTGCCGACAATTTCGGACTTGGACTGAATGTCCTCTCGATTATCGCCGAAACACCCAAGGCGGCTTGTATCGATTATGGCGTGATGGATTTTCTGGATGGGCTGGCCTGGAAAATGGAGAATATTCCGGGCGTCGTATCCACCCTTGGCCTTACGGAAATTGCGAAGAATTCCGGCGCCTTGTGGCAGGAGGGGCATTTGAAGATGAAGGCGCTGCCGCGCGCCAACAGCGCATTGGCGCAGGCGACCTCCGGCATCGAGAGCGGTACGGGGTTGCTGGATACGCAATGCTCTATCTTGCCAACCCATGTTTATCTGGCTGACACCAAGGCCGAAACGGTGAAGCGGGTGATACAGGCGGCGGAAGACTTCATCGCCGATCCTGCCAACCAGTTTGACGATGTGAAACTTCGTATTGGTACGGGTAACGTGACCATTGTTGCGGCGACCAACCAGGTGGTTGAACATTCGGAAATACCGATGCTGCTGTATGTCTATGCCGTCGTCATGGCGCTGGTAGTGTTTGCGTATCGCGAATGGCGCGGCGCTGTCTGCTGCGTGGTGCCGCTGGTTCTGGCGACGATTATCGGCAACTGGTTCCTGAACGGCGCTGGTATCGGCCTCAAAATTTCGACGCTGCCTGTGCTGGCGATCGCGGTGGGCATCGGCGTCGATTACGGTATCTATGAATATAACCGGATGCAGCGCTATATGCGCATGGGCGTAACGCCTCACGAGGCCTATCTTGGGGCGCTGAACGATGTGGGCTCAGCAACCATGTTCACCGGAGGAACGCTGGCGATTGGCGTCTCGACCTGGGTATTCTCGGAACTGAAGTTCCAGGCGGATATGGGCTTGTTGCTGACCTTCATGTTTATCGTGAACATGGTTGGCGCGATAACATTGCTGCCTGCCATGGTTGCAGCGCTGGAATATCTCTGGCCGTTGAAGCGCAAGCCGCTGACCGAAGAAGAGGCCCGCGCCATCTCCCGGATGCATTAAAACAGGGGGCGATATAAGTTACGGAACAAAAAAAAGGCCCCGGAAACCGGGGCCTTTTTCGTGGAAGTTTTTAGCCCTTCAATAGCTTGAACACCCGCCCCGTGCCGTCATTGACGCTTTCATAGGTTACATAGTTGGTGAAATCGCTGATCTTGTCCCAATTGGCGGCCACATCGTCGACGGTCACGGCGCCTGGAATCAGCATGCCTTCTGCTTCGACGGTTTTTACCGCGGCATAGAAGCCTGCTCCCGCAGTGATGATGGCGCCGCTTGGTGCGTCTTCGCTGAGCATGAACAGCACGGCTGGGGTTACCAGTTCCGGCTTCAGCGCTTCAAGTGCCTGCGGCGGCATCAGGCTTTCCGTCATGCGCGTGGCGGCAATTGGGGCCAGGGTGTTGACTTTGACGTTATATTTGCGGCCTTCCTGCTTCAGGGCGTTCATCAGCCCAACCTGACCGAGCTTGGCGGCGGCATAGTTGCTCTGACCGAAATTTCCATATAGTCCGCTGCCGGACGTCACCATGACAATACGGCCATAATTCTGTTCCAGCATGATCGGCCATACGGCTTTGGTCACATAGACCGCACCCATCAGATGCACATCGACGATCAGCTGAAAATCCTCCAGCGACACTTTGGCAAAACTTTTATCGCGTAAAATCCCGGCATTGTTGACCAGCAGATCGATGCGGCCATAGGCCTCCATGGTCTGCTTGACCAGGTTCTCGACGCCTTTGATGTCGGTAATGCTGGAGCCATTGGCGATCGCGTCACCGCCGGCTGCCTTTATTTCCGCCACGACTTTATCTGCCGCCGCGCTGGAGCCGCCGGTGCCATCCATATTGCCGCCCAGATCGTTCACAACGACTTTGGCGCCGAGTTTGGCCAATTGCAGCGCGTGCGAACGTCCCAGGCCATTGCCTGCGCCGGTGATAATCGCAACTTTTCCGTCAAACCTGATGGTCATGAGGTAACCCTTTCTGCTGAAGTGATATATTTTTATAGTGGACTGGCCTACTGTTTGCCCCACGGGGCAC
>JAUSQH010000268.1 GCA_030652895.1 Alphaproteobacteria bacterium | reverse complement strand
GTGTTGTCGGTGTTCGCATTCAAATCGGCCGCGTCCACATAGCCGTCGGCAATCGACTCATCCAGCACCAGCGTCCCGATCACGGGCGCCGTCTGGGCCGACGCGTCAACCGCAATCCCGTCATCAAGAATAGTAATCTGCGGCCCAAGATCGAGGACGGCGCTTGCGGTGGCGCCATTATTATCCGTCACCGTTGCGGTCAGCGAAACCAACCCTGCCGCCAGTGAAATTCCTTCGTTGAAATCGCCGGGTGTACCCTCTTGCACGGCACGCAGCTCCGTGAACGTCACGTTGCCAGCGGCATCGACCGTCAGCGTGAACACGAGGTCTCCGCCGATTGCCGTCCGCCCCTCGACCACGGCGCCGTTCAGCGACAGCAGCACCTGCTCGCCGCTGACCGAATCAATCAAATTGCTATTCGGATTATCGACCGTCAGCGCATAAGTTACCGACTGCACGCCAGCCGGCGCGTTCACGGTAAACGCCGACGCAAAGGCTTCGGTATCGACATTCGATCCCGCCGGAGCCTGCTGCGACCCGATTACTGGAATAAAGCTTTCGTCCACCGACAACGGCAGTCCCAAGCCTGCCACGATCGTCGGACCCGCTGGGGGCGCCGGGGGCGTGGGCTCGGTGGGTAGAACACCCACGGGGTCCGGATTAAGAACGAAATTGGGAAGCTGTTCCTGAGGAAGCAGATCCAGCGGATCTCCGGTTGACAGGGGAGAGACTGTGACACTGGTAAAGTTCGCGCCACTCGCCTGCGCATTACCACCTTCGGTGCCGGCTGCGGGCAACACGGATTGATCGGTGGTGATCGGAAACAGACTAGCAAATTCGCTGACGGAAATCAGGCGACCAGGCGCCACTTCGATAGTAAGGCTCTGGAGCGCATCACCCCTGGAATCAAAGAATGGCTCGACGGTTACCGTCGATTGATTGTCGAAGAGAATGATCAGCTTTTCGCCAACGTGGACGAGCGTGATTTTCTCGTTTGCAATGGAAGAAAAGTCGATCTGTACTTTCTGGTCGTATCCAAGATTGATGACCACCGCCTGATCGGTCAACGGTTTCGTCAATTTGAATATTCGCGGCTTCGCTGTGTCAGTGGAAACTGCCGTGCTGGTAGCCTGAGCAACCTGAAACTGCGCGTTCATAATTCCGTCTCCGCCGACTGAAATCTGTTGAATCAACAGCACATCAAATTTGCCGTTAAATTTCACGTTAAAGTATTGTTAACCCCAAGGACGGTCAAGAAAAGTGTTTGGTTAATCAATACTTTCAATGGAAATGTGGTAAAGGGGGGACAAGGCGGGCAGTCGGAACGAAAAGCCCTAACCAAATGCCCGGCTCTTAGGGCTTGGTTTGGCTGGCATTTCCGCCCTCCTGGAGGCCAATTTGCTGAGGAGAGCCGGGTAATGACGCGAGTATCGTTGGCGTTTGGCGTGGCGGCCCTGACCGGCTGGATGGGGGTGGCGGTCGCCCAGACCCAAACGGTGGAGCGCTCGGTCAAGGCTGTCCCAAACAAGGACATTCGAATAGGGGTTTACCTCAACGTACAGCCCGACTGCACGTCCGGTCCCCTGCCTACCATCCGGTTGGCTATTCCGCCCGCCTCCGGGAAGGTGGTCGTTAAGTCCGCGAAGGTGAAAGCCACTAACTACAAGGCATGCCTGGCGCTCGAAGTGCCGGGCTACGTTGCGTTCTACAAATCACCCCCGGATTTTCTTGGCGATGACGTTCTGACCATCGAAGTCAAATATCCAGGCGGCCGCACGGAACTACAGAAAATCACCGTGAAGGTGTTGGGCGTGGGTTCCCAGCAAAAGATCTGACCCGGTTCAGTTCCATTGTCGGGGTTGGTCCGAAGGAATGTCTTCTGAATGTCTGAATGCCGGGCATTTGCGCATCTATTCAGCGGCCGTAACTTCACATGCTGCTTTAGATGCTCCAACTACACCAATGTTTACGTTAGAAAATTGCTGAGTTTTGCGGGCCGGGATTGGTTCTTTTGGCCACACCAATACCTTCGTTCCGCGCTCGCGTTCGTTGTCGATCCAACACGTCAATTCGAGCGAACTTATCTGCTTTTCGGTTTCGTTGACGATCGCAAAACTGGCGATGCCATTGTCGTCGTCTCGCTTGCGGGACTGAAATGATTCGATACGGATGTGATCGCTGATATTGCTCTGCACCGGCGGCGCTGGAGCCTGACAGAGACCCGTTTCGATCAAGCCGGCCATTGAAACCGCGGCAATTACGAGCTTCTTCATCGACCAGCCTCCCCTGCGAAATGGAAATCATTCCGCGGCGCGCATTAGGGTCCAGACTCAATTGAGCCAGTA
>JAUSQH010000258.1 GCA_030652895.1 Alphaproteobacteria bacterium | reverse complement strand
GCCGTAGCCGTCGTTGATGAAAGCTTCATCGATTTAGGCAGCGGTTATGCCGCAATCATTGACGCCAGCGAACTCCCGCTTAGCGCCTTTCCGGGAAAACCCAATCCCGAAACTTAGGCGGTCATTTATGCTTCCGCAGCGACCAGGCGCACGGCCTGCTCAATAGCGCGCACCGCATCCAGCTCGCTCGCTTCATCCGCACCGCCAATCAGATGCACCGCCATTCCCGCCTTGCGCAGCCCCGCTTCCAGTTCACGTAACGGTTCCTGTCCGGTGCACGTGATGATGGTATCAACCTCCAGCACCTGGTCCTTGCCTCCCGTGCGAAAATGCAGGCCGCGATCATCAATTTTTATATATTCCGCGTCCCCGATCATGGCGACCCCGCGCATCATGATCTCGACAAATGTCGCCCAACCGCGGGTCTTGCTCAGGGTCGATCCGAATTTGCCTTGCGGCTTGCGTTGCAGCATCCACACCTGTTTGTCGCATGGCATGTTCATGCCTCTGGGTGAGAGCCCCGCTACGTTTGCGTAGTCTCCGTCGATTCCCCACTCCTCATTGAAACGCGCAATGTCGGGTTTGGCCGGATCGCTGGCCCCGTGCGGGTGCATGATAAATTCAGCCACGTCAAAACCAATGCCGCCCGCCCCCAGTATCGCCACCCGCTTACCCACCGGCTTGCGCCCCGCCAGCACATCCAGATAGGACAGCACCTTGGGATGGTTGATACCCGGAATTTCCGGCGTCCGCGGCGTAATGCCTGTGGCAAGCACGACCGCGTCATACTTATTGCCGGTTAAGTCTTCAACCGCTGCCCGGCAGTTCAGCCGCACATCCACCTGAAATTTGCGCAGCATCGCATCATAATAGGCAATCGTTTCGGCGTAATCTTCCTTGCCGGGAATTATTTTCGCCAGATTGAACTGGCCGCCTAATTCACTGGCCGCTTCGTACAGCGTGACCTTGTGCCCATGCTCGGCGGCCGTTGCGGCAAAGGCCATTCCGCCGGGCCCCGCCCCCACCACCGCATAATGTTTCGGGGCTTTCACTGGCGCAATGTTCAGCTCTACTTCGCGGCAGGCGCGCGGGTTGACCATGCAGGTGGTAAGCTTTCCGGTGAAGGCGTTATCCAGACAGCCCTGATTGCAGCCGATGCAGATATTGATCTCTTCCGCTTTGCCAAGCCGTGTCTTTTTCATGAAATCCGCATCCGCCAGCAGCGGGCGCGCCATAGAAATCATATCACTGACGCCGTCCGCCAGGATGGCTTCGGCCTGTGCGGGATTGTTCACCCGGTTGGAATAAACCAGCGGAATGCCCAGATGCGGTTTGATACGCTTCACCGCCCAGGTGAAAGCACCGCGCGGCACCATATGGGCAATGGTGGGAATGCGCGCCTCGTGCCAGCCGATGCCCGTATTGATAATGCTGGCGCCCGCCGCCTGCACCGCCTGCGCCAGCGCTATAACCTCGTCCAGTGAACTGCCGCCTTCCACAAGATCAAGCGCCGACAGACGGTAGATAATTATAAAATCTTTGCCGGCCTTTTGCCGCGCATTGCGCACTGCCTCAACGGGCATGCGGCGGCGGTTTTCCGGTGTTCCGCCAAATTCATCTGTACGATGATTAACTCGCGGCGCGGTGAATTGAGTCAGCAGATAGCCTTCCGACCCCATGATTTCCACACCGTCATAGCCGATCTGTTTTGCAAGTTTGGCGGCCGTGCCGAAATCCTCGATAGTCTGATAGCATTCCTGCGTGGTCATTTCGCGCGCCACAACCGGATTGATACGGGTTGGCACGGCGGACGCCGAAACGATTTCCTTGTGATGGGCGTAACGCCCGCCATGCAGCAACTGCAGCGCCACCTTGCCGCCCTCGCGATGCACTGCATCGGTGATCTTGCGATGCCCATCCAGATTTTGGTCCGGCGCAATATAATCGGAATTTGGCGCCAGCCGCCCTGCCCGGTTCGGGCCATAACCGCCCGTTATAATCAGCCCCACCTCGCCACGCGCCCGTTCTGCAAAGAACGCCGCCTGGCGATCATAGCCATCGGGCATTTCCTCCAGTCCAGTGTGCATCGATCCCATCAGTACGCGGTTTTTCAGCGTGGTGAATCCAAGATCAAGCGGGCTAAGTAAATTGGCATAGGAAGACGGCATGGCGGGCTCCTCAATTACATCTGGCTAACTGCGTACGTTTTTAACTCTCTTTTGCACCAGGAAAGCAAGCCACAAAACCTGCCGGACAATTATAAAAAAAGCCGCACTGACGGAACATTTTTCAGCCGCGTGCCAGACTTACAAGGCGCGCAACCCCGTCTGCATGACCAAGCACCGCAAGCTTTTCCCTTGCGGAAAGAAAACTCGCCGCTTCATCAACGCTTTTTGCCTGTTGCAGCTTGGCCATGGCGACTACAAACTCCACATCCACATTACCCCTGACCCCCGTATGCGGCTTATCAAGCATCCCAAGATGCAGCGCCCGCAAATCCGCATCGGCCACAATGCGTGATAGCGGGTCCCAATTAGGCATACCTTTAAGCGCCAATTCGTCCTGAATTATCCGGGAACGCAGTATAATTGGATGTGGGTTGGATTCTGATGGCGTCAGTAACAACCCCGCCCGCGCCAGCGCCTGACCGCACCGCCGGCTGGCGCCCAATGCCGACAATGGAATGGCCAGCAGCAGCCCAAGCACCACCGGCGACATCCACGCAAGCAGCATCGGAGAAACCGCATAGGCAGATACGCCAAGGACCACGCCAAGGATGGTATGGCCGCGATGGCGCAGCGCAATTTCCCTGAACGGCACGCGGTCGTCGCCGCGCCGCTGGGTGCGCCACCCGACATCACGCCCCGCCAGAGAGCCAATCACTGCCGAAGTCTGAATCAACATCATAACTGGCGCCGTCATTGAAGACAGCAGCGTTTCCACCAGCAACCCACCGACAATCGCCAGGCGCCCGCCAAATCCCGCGGACCGGATCCGGCTGCGCATCAGAACGAGGACGCCAAGAATTTTTGGCCCAAGCAATACAGCCATGGTACCCGCATAAAGCCATGCGGCGAGTTGAGGATTGATCACCGGCCAGGTAGGGAAAATCTGAAATTCATCCGTGAAATATTCCGGACGAATATAGCGCGCCTGCAAGCTCAGCAACATGCCGACCAGAAGGAAGCTCAACCAGAATGGCGAGGCGAGGTAGCCGAATATGCCTAGCCCCAGATGCAAACGGCTGAGCCAGTGCAGCCCGCGCGTAGGCAACACCGCCATATGCTGCATATTACCCTGGCACCAGCGCCGGTCACGCGCGGCATAATCTATCAGCCCTGGCGGGCTTTCTTCAAAACTGCCATCTATTTCAGCCGCCATATAGACTTTCCATCCGCCCCGGCGTATCAACGCCGCTTCGACGAAATCATGGCTGAGAATATGGCCGCCAAATGGCGCGCGCCCCCGCAAAGCCGGTAATCCGGCATTTTCAAGAAACGCCCGTGTGCGGATGATCGCGTTGTGGCCCCAGTA
>JAUSQH010000255.1 GCA_030652895.1 Alphaproteobacteria bacterium | reverse complement strand
CGCCGAAAAGCTGGGCCTGGACCCGGTGGCCTTGCGCATGACCAACCTGATGCGCGACGGCGCCACCACCCACACGCGCCAGCAGCTCGACCGCGTGCTCGCCGTCGAATGCCTGGAAGCGGCGATCAAGGCCGCTGGCTGGGATGCCGGCGTGCCCTACCGGCAAGGCCAGGGCCAGGCGCCGCGCAGCGATCTGGGCGGCGAGGGCAACCGCGCGCCCTGCACGCTGGGCGCCAGCCTGGCGCCGCACTGTGTGACCGAAGACATCGCCGTGCCCGCCAAATGAGGAGTCAGCAATGAAACACCGTGGACGTGGCGTGGCCTGTGGCTGGTATGGCATTGCGCGCACGGCGGCGATGGACCGCGCCGCCGTCTGGGTCGAACTCGACGACGGCGGCACGGTGAAGATCGCCACCGGCGTCACCGAAATCGGCGAAGGCATCCTCACCGGGCTGTGCCAGATCGCGGCCCAGGAAATGGGCGTGCGGCCCGACGACATCGTGCTCGGCGACAACGACACCGCGCGCGTGCCCGAGGCCGCCCATGCCGGCGCCACGCGCATGACCTACATGATCGGCAACGCGGTGGCGATCGGCTGCCGCGAAGCCTTCGGCAAGTTCAGCGCCGCGATGGGCGCCTACTGGGGTGTCAGTGCGACGGCGGTGAAAGCTTTCGCCGGCGAGGTCTGGGTCGAAGGCTCGGCCAGCAAGCGCATGTCGATGGCGCATGCCGTGCATGTGCTGAAGAAGGAGCGCGGCATCGTTATCGTCGGCAGCGGGCTGTTCACCTCGGCGCACACCGCGCTGCAGCCTGACACCGGCGAGGCCACGCCCTGGCAGAGTTATGTCTTCGGCGCCCAGGTCGCCGAGGTCGAGGTCGACGACGACACCGGCGAGGTCCAGGTGCTGGGCGTCTGGGCGGCGCACGACGTCGGCCGCGTCGTCAACCCGGCGCAGGTCGAAGGGCAGATCGAAGGCGGCGTCGTCATGGCCGTCGGCCATGCGCTGATGGAGGACTAC
>JAUSQH010000231.1 GCA_030652895.1 Alphaproteobacteria bacterium | reverse complement strand
CGTGCTCGGCGCGACCAATCACGAAGACCGGGTTGACCCTGCTCTGAAGCGCTCAGGTCGCATGGACCGGGTGATCCGCATACCAAGGCCAAACAGTGAGGCGCTCGGCCATATTTACGGGCATTACCTCGGCTGTCTGACCGGCGGCCAGATTGACCCCGCCATTGATCTTACGACCTTGGGGCGGCTGTCTGTGGGGCTGACTGGCGCCGATGTGGAGCGCAACGTGCGGGGGGCTTCGCGTAGGGCGAGAAAGAGCGGACGCTCGGTATCTCAATTGGACATCATTGCGGAAATAACCAATAAGCCGCGCAACGTAAAAAACAACCTGCGACTGACACCCGAAGAACTGGAGCGCACCGCCTATCACGAAGCTGGGCATGCCATGGCGATGTGTCTAAGCAGGTCGGAAGGCGCCGACATCGGATTTGCGACCATCGTCCCAAGAGACGACGGGACTTTGGGCTTTGTCGCCGCCATGCCGGATGAGCGTGTCAGTTTTATCCGCAGTGACTATCAAGGGAAGATCGAAATTTGCCTGGCGGGGCGTGCAGCTGAAGAGATTCACTACGGCGAAGAGAATGTTTCGAGCGGCGCCACCTCAGACCTGCATGCCGCCACTGCGCTAGCGCTGGACATGGTGACCAAGCTTGGGCTTGGACAAGAACGCAAGCTGCTGTGGTCAGCAACGCCGACAGACAAAGACCGACAGCAAGCGGATCAACTGCTCTCGGAGGTTTATGACCGCATCAAGAATCAGCTTCTTAACCGCCAGATAGTGTTACAGAAGCTTGCTGAGGAATTGGTGGTACGGCAGGAGCTTACGGGAGATGAAGTGCGCAATATCTTCATCCGTGGGTGATCGTTCAAGCATCCAGATTGGTCTGGAACAGATGAATTGCCGTGGTTTGACGGATCATTTGTGGCGAGATCCGTCGCTTTGTCCGGGGGGGGCGCTATTGCAGTTTCACCGGCAATACGAGTCTTTGGTGAGCATTGATTCGCGTCATCGCGTCCGCTGCGACTTGCAGCAATGGCAATGCTCCTCCGTGCTGCGGATTTAACTTCAACCAGGCCAGGGGATCGCCCTGATGGCCGAACGCCACAGCGGCACACTGCGCTGCTTGCAGATCCGGAAGACTCAGGCCGAAAAAGAACGGCACCAAACCCGCAAGCAAGGATACGCGTTGATCAACGGGGCAAGCCTGCTCACGTCGCGCGGATTCATTTCTTCTTCCGATCGGCTTCGACAAGCTTGCCTCCCTGGATTGCGTAGAACGCTTTGCCTTTCCGGCTGGGGCAGCAGGCGGCATCGTTCTCGGCGTGTACCTTGATCTGTAGAACGATCTGTCCATCACGATAGGCGACATTCTCGAAATCCGGATGGGCGTCCCAGGTGCCACCAATGGGGAGGTGGCCCACAGGGCTGTAAGCCTTACCACTATTGAGGAATGCCGCCATGTGGAAGCCGTAATTGTTTCCGCAGCCGTGCCCCTCGATTGCCATCAAGACGACCGCATCCTTGCGGCCGTTGTTGTTGAGGTCGAAGTAATGGGTACGCCGTGCTTCCTCGTATTCATGGGCGCATTGGTCGCCTTTAATGATGTGTCTGACGACCTTGGCTATGGCGGTATCCAGCGTGCCGTCGGTGTTGGCATTGGAAAGAGCGGTGAGAAGAAAAGCAGCGGATGCAAGGACGGCTACCCGCCAAACGCCAGCAGCTTGGTATGCATATGAGCCTATCGTTGAGCGTAATGGCGCCATTATCCTGATCCCCCTTGGAGCAAGTATGGATAAGTGGGGTTGGAAATCAAGAAACGGTGCCGGTTTTGCCCTCAGCCATTGCCGCCCGATTGACGTCCGCGGTTTGTTGGCGGCTTCGGCAGCGGCAAACCCAAAACTTGGCGTGTTCAGCCCCGCCGTTGGCTATGGGCCGAGAGCACTCGGCTGCAAAAATGGGAAGCGGTGGTTCGGCTTAAGTTTCTATTCCACGACAGGTGTGCAGCGCATAGCAGACCTGGTTTGCTCAGAACGCCACCGGCGGCAATGGCCGATGACCTGCCTGCCACGGATGGCTTGTCGACCGCCGACCGTCGCGTCCTCGGCCGAAGCTGCCTGTCGCTGTGGGAATGTCTCCCGACTGTTCCACAGCGGAAGGACACAGTCGACCTTGGCTGCTCGGCCGTTAACGGCCATTCAGGAAAGCTGTAAACCGTGTCCCTGATTGTTCAGCCTGCAAGCGATGTTTCAGGCCTGGTTCGCCAACATCCCAGAAATTGCACAGCAACGGCCCTGGAGTATGCTCGTTTCTGAATGGGCCGTAGGCAGACAGAAGTGCTACATCTGCCCGGAGAAGTGGCTCCGGTTGTCTGAACAACATTCCCCGATTTATAAGTGGAACTCGGGCGGGTTAAATGTGCGTCGTTGTCCACGGTGGTGGCCAACGCGGAGCGCACCGGGAA
>JAUSQH010000230.1 GCA_030652895.1 Alphaproteobacteria bacterium | reverse complement strand
TCGGCATCACGGATTTTCGCGCGTCGATCACCGGCGTGGACGGCGATTCCGTGGAACGTACGGTTGACTATCTGGCCAGCAAGCTTTGAGAGGAGGTCGAAAAGACGGGGAATATTTCCGCCGCTTTGCGGTAGCATCTATCGTGGTCACTAGACCCGGACTTGGGGATGGCTCACGTGATGCGGCAGCGCCCCATTCAATGAATCCGTGGACACAAAATCGCTCAGATGGCGCTCAAATATATGTGACGGTTCACCCTTAGCAATAATGACCTCACGAAATTAATTCAACGCAACCCCTGCGGGGACAGCCATATTGTTGAGTGCACGCCGGTATTTCCGGATTATCTGACGGATGCGGGTCGGCCAGACATCGCGGCGCGCTTCGCCAAGACAAATGGGCGTTGCCGACCAAGAACGCGGTAACTCTGTTTCGCCTGGGCTAAAAGATGTAAGCTCCCCGTCTCCGAATGCGGAGAAGAACGGACGTCAAGCAATCCCGAACCGGAAAAGCAAAGCATGCAAAAAGCGCCCGGTGAACCCAATGTACTAGCCAGTCGTATCTCGGACAGGTTTGCAGGAGCGTCGTTTGACTCCATGGAAGGGGTGCCCGCCTGGGCGCCGGTGGAAAGTGGCACCTCCTTTCCACACCGCCTGATTGCCACCTTTAAACGGCTTGCACCGGGGCTTGGCATCGCCGTCCTCATTGCGCTGGCGGCGTCGTGGCTGGCCGAACATTATACCGCGCCGGTAATGCTGTTCGCATTGTTGCTGGGGATGGCGGTCAACTTTTTGAGCATGGAGACCAACTGCCGTCCGGGCATTGACTTCGCCACCCGAACCGTGTTGCGGACCGGCGTCGCGTTACTTGGCGCACGCATCACATTTACCCAGGTGCAGTCACTTGGGACCGATACGCTGCTGATTGCCGTCACCGCCGTCGTGTTGACCATTACCTTCGGCTGGCTTGCGGCACGGTTTCTTAAACTGAAACCGGATTTCGGGATACTCACGGGGGGCTCGGTCGCCATCTGCGGGGCGTCCGCCGCAATGGCATTTTCTTCGGTGCTGCCCCCATCGCCCGAACGCGAGCGCGACACTATTCTGACCGTGGTCGGCGTCACTACGCTTTCGACCGTGGCGATGATTATTTATCCGTTGATGGCGGCGGGGCTGCAGTTCGACGATACGAAAACCGGCATTTTTCTGGGTGCCACCATTCACGATGTGGCCCAGGTGGTGGGCGCTGGCTATGGGGTATCGGAGCTGACAGGGGACACCTCCACCATCGTTAAGCTGTTTCGCGTGGCCTTGTTGCTACCGGCCGCGCTTTTCGTGTCGCTGATGTTCCGCGACAGGAAGTCAAAGGTGCGCCACGGCGCCCGCCCGCCATTGCTGCCTGCCTTCCTGCTTGTGTTTGTGGCGCTGGTGACGTTGAATTCTGTAATCACGGTTCCCGCCGAACTTGTGCAGGGCGCGGGCGACGCATCACGCTGGTGCCTGGTGATTGCGATCGCAGGCCTTGGAATCAAGACCAAACTGGGTGATTTCGTTAAAGTGGGCTGGCGGCCCGCCGCCCTGATCCTGGCCGAAACCCTGTTCGTGATGCTTCTGGTGCTGACACTGCTTTTGACCGTCTGAACGGCAATAAAATTTTACGCGATGAGACCCGGCGCGCCCGGAGGCGCCGGTCTGGCCCTAAATTTTCCGCATATTTTCCTCAGAGATCAGGAAGAAACAGCACGACGTCGGCTTCATCTCACAATCAGCGGAATCCAGGCGGCAATTCTCCGTTGAGGAGGTAGTCGCCAAGCATGCTGGCGGCGTCGTCGACATTCAGCGTGGGGTGGTTCGCGGCTGCGAGAATGTCCCTGACCACCCGCTGCAGGGGGGTCGAGAGGAAAATGCCCTTGGCGGACGTGGCCTTATAGAGAAGCAGGGCGGCCTCTTCCACATCTTTTCCCGCCTGTGCGCCGTCCAGCATATACCGTATGCGAAGGTCCGATGGTACCAGTTCGCGGCGCGACACATATTGCGTCGCCTCCCGCATATCTTCCAGAAGACGCGCGCGCGCAGAGCGGATTTTGACGACAGCGTTACCCAGCCTGTCTTTCACATTTGGATTGTTCTTCAGCACACGGCCACTCATTACCGACTGGCGCGTCTGCATCTCCTCGACGTAAAGATCGGCCGCGCCCTGGCCAAAACCGATCATCACGGCGGCCCCCGCGAAGTAGAAGATCATGTTGAACGGGAAGAGGTACATATCCCCCCGGTCGGACATCTGATAGTCGACGATACTGTGATGCCGGTAGTCGGGAACGAATGCATCCTTGACCACCAGACTGCGGCTGCCGGTGCCGCAAAGGCCGAACGTGTGCCAGTCGTCGTCAACCGTGTAGTCCCTGCCGTCCACCAGGAACGAATGCATGTCCATTCCCCCACCGGGCGTTTCGATACGCGCGCCGATGATCGCCCAGTCCGCATGATCGCAACCGCTCGACGTGCGCCAGGTGCCGTTCAGCACATAGCCGCCATCCACCTTCTTGGCCGTCCCCCAGGGGGCGTAGGACGACGAAACGGCGATGGTGTTGTCTTTTGCCCAGACGTCGTCACCGGCCTGCCTGGGGAAAAGTCCGAATTCCCACTGGTGAACACCGAGGATCATCATGTTCCAGGCGCTGCTGCAGCAGCCGCGCCCAAGTTCCATCAGCACCTTGTAAAAAACAACCGGGTTCATCTCCCAGCCGCCGAAATGGGTGGGCTGGACTATTTTGAAGAATCCGGCTTTTTTGAACTCTTCAATCGTCGCGTCAGGTACGGCTCTGTTCTTCTCGACCTCCTCCGCGCGCGACCTTAACATTGGCACGAGCGCGCGTGCGCGCTCGACGAGTTCCGCTTCCGTGGGGACCGCCCCATCCTGATTTACGTCAATCGTCGCGCTCACTATTTTTTCCTTTCGCACGTACCGGCCACGGGCAGTCGGGAAGATTGTCACATTAACTAACCGCGTCTTCAACTATCCGCCAAAGCCCATCACCTGGACGGCCTGTTACACCAGCTTCGGCAGTACGTCCTTCGTGAACCTCAAGAACGTGTCATGGCTCATTGGCGCGAGCATCAGATAGTTCATGGGAATCTCGGCCTCCAGTTGCTTGAGGCGGTCCACCACTTCGGGCGCCGTCCCGACAATTGCAACGTCTTTGAGATAACGCTCGACCGGATCCACCTTTGTGTCAATTAAAACGTCTGCGGACGATGATCTGAGATGCGCTGTCTTGTCCGCGTTTGCGTAGGCGCCGACGGTCCACCCGGAACTTGCCCGCGCAACCTTCTCCGCCTCCGCACGGGTTTCTCCCAGCGCGACGTAACGCACGATTGGCAGATCGCGATCGCCAACCGCATGGCCGTTCGCTTCCATTACTTCCTGATAGAGCTCCCGCTTGTATTTGCAGTCGGCGTTTGAGGCGTGCGGACCCAGCATGATGGTGTACCCGTCGGCCCCGGCTTTGCGGATGGAATCGGGCGAATCCGCGGCCAGATATACGGGGGGATGTGGGTCTTGGTACGGCCTCGGGAGCACGAGCACATTGTCGTAGTCATAGTATTTCCCGTGGTGGGAGAAGCGCTCGTTTTTCCAGGCTTTCTCAACGATTGTCGCTGTTTCGCGAAAACGGTCATACACGTCGTCGGCGGTAACGCCAAACAGCTTGAACTCGACCGGGTCGAAGCCCCGGCCCGATCCCCAATTGAGGCGACCCTTGGAAAAAATATCCAGCATACTGAGTTCTTCAGTCAGCCTAAGGGGGTGGTAGTACGCATTGAGTGTGACCGCGGTGCCGATACGCAGTCGCTTTGTCCGCCCCGCAATGTGTGTCCCCATCAGCGTCACAGACGGGCAGACGCTGTAATCCGTAAAGTGATGTTCCGCGAGCCAGATGCAATCGAACGCGCTGTCTTCCATGCGGTCCACCCGGTCCATCGCGCGGTCGTACACGGTCGTTACAGGACCACGCCCAGTCCAGGAGAAAAACTGTAATAATCCAACTTTCATCATAATCTCCAATTGCGTATTTATTGCTACTTTACACTTCGTCGTGGGAACACGCACGGAGAATGTGTTGTTACACTGGCGCGCTGAGTTTGAAGGTCACGGATGTGCCGACCGAGCATGGGCGCTCCAATTAGAACGTTTCTGCCCACGGACGCAGGTCGAGTTCCAGGGTCCAGGCGCTGCGGTGCTGGACGTGCATTGCCCAATAGGCGTCCGCAATCGCGTCGACATCAAGCATTCCGTCGGGACCGCGCTGATCTTTCAGGTCCGGTAAGCGGCTATTCAGACGGTCGCCGTCGATAGCGCCGTCGATCACTATATGGCCTACATGAATGTTCTGCGGGCCATACTCGCGCGCTATACTCTGCGCGAGGTTGCGCACGGCTGCCTTTGCCGCGGCGAAGGGCGCGAAATTCGCCTTGCCGCGCAGGCTTCCCGAAGCGCCCGTAAAGAACAGCGAACCGCCGCCATTTTCGAGCAGCTTGGGGATCGCAGCTTGCGCGAGCAGAAAGCCGCCGAGCGCATGTTCGCGCCAATGGCGGGTGAAGCGTTCCTCGCTGACTTTCAGGAAAGGTGCGGGCTCATTGCCGCCCGCATTGTGAACCGCCACGGCAAGTGGCGCCAGCGTCTGCGCCATATCAACGAAACGCTGTACATCGGCGGCAAGCGTCGAGTCGCCGACAGCCACAACGGCGTTCGCGCCGGCATCCTTTAACTCCTTCGCTGTCGCATTCAGCTTATCCGCACTACGGCCAGCGAGGACGACTGGAAAGCCTTCCCGGCAAAACCGCCGGGCGATGCCGGCACCGAGGCCCTGGCTCGCACCCACGCCTGAAATCAGCACACTGCCTTTGCGGGGTTCAAAATCCGGTATGTCAGATCTCCCTGTTCGCATTCGACGCCATTATTATTCTGGACTTTACAATGCTGATTTACAAACGCCAAATGGTACGGCCGCAATGGGTGTTGAGGCCTGTGATCGCGCGCAAGACTTTAGAGGAAACCACCATGACTGTACGTCTCTTCGCCATGACCTGCGGTTGGCTGACCATGCCTGCCAAATTCATTCTCGACAAAATGGCTGGTGAATTGCGTTTGCCGATACCTGGCTATCTGATCGTGCATCCTAATGGCAAGGCGGTATTCGATAGCGGCCTGCATACCAGCCTGCAAACCGGTTCGACGGAGAGGCTGGGCTCTATGGCGTCTATCGCCAAGGTTGAATTCAAGCCCGGCGAGGAATTGCGCGGCCGTTTGGCGACGCTGGACGTTGCGCCGGAGGATATTACTTATCTGATCAATTCGCATCTGCATTTTGATCATGCTGGCGGCAATGACCAGGTGCCTAACGCCCGGATGGTCGTCCAGAAGCCGGAATGGGAAGCGGCGATGGAGCCGGATCTGGCCCACAAAAATGGGTTCGACAAACGCGATTTTGATCTTGGACAGGATGTTCAACAGATAAGTGGTGAACATGATCTCTTCGGTGATGGCAGCGTGACGCTGTTTCCGACCTATGGACACACGCCAGGCCATCAGTCGATGAAGATCAAATTAGCGCGCGGGGACGTGGTTCTGACCGGCGATGCGTGTTATATGCGCAAGACGTTGGATGACCTGCATCTGCCACACCGTAATTTTCAGCATGACCGGGAAGGCATGCTTGCCAGCCTGCAAAAATTTCGCGACCTGCAAAAGCGCGGCGCGCGGATTTTTTATGGGCATGATCCAGAGCACTGGGCAAACGTGCCGCAAGCCCCGCTGGAGGTTGTGTGAACCGTCAGGATAAATATCAAAAATCCCAACTGCGATTAAACATGAACTGACCGCGGAAATTATCATACTGATAATTGGGGAGGTTCGAGTTCGAGTCCCTGTAACCCGCCGTGAGGTTAAGCACAATCTCCCGCAATGGGGCTGGTCCCGCAGGGTTTTCACTTGCAAGGCCGAAAATGGTGCCGACGGGAACGCCATAGGTCAGATCAACCTCCAGATCCAGATCCTTGCGCGTTCTCGCCGAGACGAAGGGGTCGTTGCCGTCGTAATATTGTCTTTCGACCGAAACGCTTGCCAGCAGAAACGTCCCACGCGGTAATATTTTTGTCAGATTGGCGGAAACATCGAACCCGTCATACCCTTCATAGGGGAGATCGGCGTCGACACTGTTAAACGCCACGGCCATCCGGACGGCCGTTTTTGCGTCGATCAGACGCTCGCCCCCTATTTCCACACGCTGATAGTTGCTGTCCTGCTCGCTCGAGAACGGCAGACTAGAGGTGTTGTTATAGTTTCGCCACCCGGCAGTAACCTCGACATATCCTTTGACTTTCGACTGCAGGATGGGCCGCTGGCCACGCAGTGAGACGCCATAGTCCTGGGAGAACTTCTTATGGTCAAGTTCAACCCAGCTTGCATGCACCCGGGGAACAAGATCGCCATAAACTGTTTTGTACAAAAAGCCGGCATTCAGCAGCAGCGCATTCGCATCAAGCGCATCCACCTCGACCTGGTCATCATACAGCGCTGCCACATCGGCAAATACCTGCTGCAGTTTCTGGTTACCGGTGTCTTTGACAATCTGTGCGGATCCGATGGCGATACGACCCCAATCGTCAATCTCTCCCGAAGGGAGAACGAACGGAATGTCCCGCACCAGAAATTTATTGTCATCCGGGAACGCGTTGCGGTTACTGTCATAATGCATGCCGATACTGATCGCAGCGCGGCGTTTAAGAGGATTAAGGCGTTGCTTTATCAAACTGCGATAGCGGCCAATTTCTGCCTGAACGGCGCCTGATGGCTTGTGCATTTCAAGAATATCAAGTTGCACGGATGCTTCATCCAGTACGTCCATGCGATACAATAAAATGGCGTACAATAACCGGACGTCGTCTGCTTCCGGGTATTGCAGAAGAATACGTTCGGTGGTTGCCGCCGCCAGCTGGATATTACCCTTGGCGATCAGGTCTCTGACGTAACGCAGATTAAGCGTCGGGTCATCCGGGGAAGCCAGGACGTCGTCATAGCTGACATCGGGCAATCCTGCGGCCTGTTCGGTCAGGCTCCGCGATGTGGTGGTGCGAGACACTTGTTCCCGGGTTTCACTGCGCACGCCTTCGGCCGCCTCCTGGGGATCACCCTGCGCGTACGCCTGCCCATGGAACACCAACAAACCTGCAATAACCGCCGTCAATCCAGACAATCTCGCAAACTGTCCGGTGATTCTGAGTTTTTGGTACACGTGTACCCCCCTGCTGATAGACCGGTAAATATTCCAATGGGCTAGTAAGCTACTAGAAAGAATCACTTACTAACCTCCACACAATCGCATAAAAACTAAGCTCGCAGAATGCAATATGATCATATATTGCGGCATAAATGCTGTTTATGCCTTTCAATGGATAGCCAAGCAACAACAATATAGTCTGTAAATATGTGGTAAATACCTGTTAGGTAGGGTGGTCGGATACGTTGAGGAGAATCGATATGCCTAGAATCGGGACAATGAATGCTCGCCGCAAGGTTGCTTTAGACATGATGGGCGGTTGCGCCATTGCGTTACTGGGGCTGGCGGTTGTCACCGGGCCAGCACTGGCTGCACAGCAGGCCGGTGTTGCCGCAGCGGTTATTGGCAATCTGCGTGTTTCGGAAGGTGAACGTCCGGCGCCCAAGGCGGTAAGATCCGGTATGGATATGCTGTTGGGGGACCGGGTGAATAGTGCGGCTGCCTCGCGGATGCAGGTCCTGCTGCTGGATGAAACCGTGTTCACCATCGGGCCGGACAGTG
>JAUSQH010000206.1 GCA_030652895.1 Alphaproteobacteria bacterium | reverse complement strand
CCGCCGCCTCGATCAGCGTCTTGGAAAAACCTTCGCGGTAGCTGGGCAAACATACTATATGCGCCTGACGCAGCGTGTCCGGCATGGTAGTGGAATGCCCCCACCATTCGACAGCGCCGCTTTCGCACCAGCCGCGCAGCTCCGCTTCGCCAATGCCGCCGGGCCTCTCAAAATCCGCATAGCCAACCAGCACCATGCGCACCTCGGTACCGCGTTCGCGCAAACATTGTGCAGCGGCGACAAATTCCCGCACCCCCTTTTCGTTCTGCAACCGCGCGGGCAGCATCACGACAAGGGGCTCAGGCGGCGCTATGCTGGCGGGATAGAAAACCGCACTATCCACGCCGCAACCCGGGATCAGCACGGTTTGGTCCGGCTGCACCAGATTTGCGTCAACAAACAGGGCGCGGTCATCTTCATTTTCGAAAATCGTGATCCCCCGCCGACAACGCAGTATCATCCGGTAGGCCAGCATCACCAGACGGCGCAGAACGCGTGCTTTGGCGCCATGCGCAATGAATACATGCCCCAGCCCAGTGATAAAGAATATCACCCGTCGCAGCCGCAACAGCCGCGCCACCAGCCCCCCATACAGAACGGGCTTGATAGTGATGCAATGCAGAATATCCGGCCGCAGGCGCACCGCCAAACGCCCAATCGCAAGCAGCGCCGCCACTTCGCCCAGCCACGCCATGCCGCCCCGGCTGATGGGCAAATCATGCAATTGCGCACCACAGCCCCGGATCGCCGCCAGTTCATCGGTCATATCCAGCGCCACCCCCTGAAACGGCAGCGCCACATGGGTGTCGTACCCCGCCGTCACCGCCGCACGCGCCAACGGCAAAATATGCGTGACGAAGAACCGGGCGTCGTTGATAAGAAACAGCAACCGCTTTGTATTGCCGCGCTCAGGCATGTTCTTCCCGCGCCGCGGCCTTCAGAAAGGCGTCCATATCGCCATATAACAAGGGTTCAAAGCGCCTGATTTTTTCATCTGGCCAGTCCCACCAGCGGATTTCCAGAAGACGGGCCACCACGTCCGGCGCAAAACGCTGACGCACAACCCGTGCTGGATTGCCCACTGCAATCGCATAGGCGGGAATATCGCGCGCCACCACCGCGCCTGCGCCAATCACCGCCCCGTCACCGATCGTGACCCCCGACAGGATTATGGCGCGGCTGCCGACCCACACATCATTGCCGATACGTACCGGACCGCGTGTCAGTGGTTCAGCCGCTGGCGCATCGGCCATAAAATACTGAGAACGGAAGGGATAGCTGGACGGGCTGTTGAGGGGATGTTCCGCCTGTCCATATATCAGCACGTCCGGGCCGATAGCGCTGAACGAGCCAATGCTGCAGGGGGCCAGCGCAGTGGCTCGTACAAAAATATTGCGTGTCACGCCGTAGGTATGGCGCCCGACCGTCACGTGACCCGGCAGTATGTCACGGCGGCGCGGAAACCCGATCGCCTTGCGAATTTTGCCGTATAAGGACATTCAGCCCGCCTCTTTTGCCCAGAATAGTGTGCGCAGCAACAGGCGGCGCCACTTCACCGCCTTGGCATTGCTATAAACGGGAAGATAGACAAGGCAAACGGCTTTTTCCCGGACCGGCAAGCCGCTTTGGCAGACTTCCCGGCCGGAAAATCGCAAAAATGAACACAAAAATGGCCATAAGTGGCTGGCCGTTTGCGGCCTGTACCGCTCTTCCGAAACCCCTGTCTCGCGGTTATAGAAACTGGTTTGTGGTACGCCCACAGCGCGGTCATTAACGAAAAATGGCAGCATAGTCAGATGATCCGCCGCCCAGACATAAGGAAAATCCCGTTCCGCACGGTCATAGGCAACGCGGATCGCATCTGTTCTGTACAACCCGTAAAACATGCCCCCCGCACTTGATGACAGCAGGGCGATCACACGGCTCAGGCGCGATCGTTCCGCCATTGGCGGCGTGGCCGTAACCCCCGCAATGGTTCCGTCCATCCGTTTGCGCACGATGCGCGGCACCGCCATTGCCAGGTTGCTATCCACGGCCAGCGCCCCGTGCAGGGCCTCAAGATAATTCGGGTCATGCCAATCATCATAAGCCGCCCACATGAAAAAAGGAGCCGTGGCTGATTCCAGCACAAACCGGAAATTCGCCAGGCCGCCAATATTTTCTGGCTGCCGGATGGCGCGAATGCGCGCATCACGCGCCGCATATTGCGCAATGATCCGGGGGGTGGCGTCAGTGGAGCAATTGTCGGAAATAATGATTTCAAAATCGGTAAAGCTTTGCGCCCGCAGCGAATCGAGCGCTTCCGCCAGATGCGCCGCGCCGTTAAATACAGGCATGCCGATGGAAATCGCAGGGTGCAAGGTCAGGGTGATGTCCGCAAAGAAATGATTCGGATTTTGTCTGCTGTACCCAGCATCGCATTTTTGATTGCTTGCGTATACCGCCCGGGCTTGCTAACCGGTAGGCCATGAGTGAGCGCATTAAGGATTATTGGAACCAGCGGGCCTTTGACAGTAGCGGCAGTCTGACCGCCACCACCCAGGATATCTGGTTACGGCGGCTGGAGGTGGCAAGCCTGATTGGTATGCTGGAAACGCTGCGGCTGCCCCCAGGTACGCGCATTGCCGACATGGGCTGCGGCGACGGCAATACACTATTACAGTTGGCACAGCAGTTTCCCGACTATCATTTTATGGGCTTTGACTATGCGCCGCAGATGATCGAAAGCGCACGGGCGCAACTGGCCGCAATCGGCGGCCTTGACGGCAGGGTGCAGTTCAGCGTGGGGGATGTAAACGATCCCGTGGCCAGCACCGGCGCGGGCCAACTGGATGTTGCGATGACGGATCGCTGTCTGATCAATCTGGAAACCAGTGCCGCTCAATATGCCGCCATCGCTCGCATTGCCGAATGCCTGAAACCCGGTGGACTGTATCTGGCGATTGAGAATTTTCACGAAGGGCAGGACGCCATGAATGCGGCGCGTGCCGCACTGGGATTGCCGGAAATTCCCGTCCGCTGGCACAATCATTTCTTTCGCGAAACGGAGTTTCTCGACCACATGGCGCCGTATTTCAGCGGCATCATGTTTCATGAATTCGCCAGCGCATACTATTATGCGACGCGCGTCATATATTCCGGCATGTGCAAGATGCAGGGGGTAGAGCCGGACTATGATCACGAGGTTCACCGGCTGGCGGTGCAGTTGCCGCCCCTGGGAAATTTCAGCCCGGTCCGGATGGCGGTAATGCGGAAATCCGCTTAAGCGTTTTTGTGCAGGATTTCTTTCAATGCGGCGCAAACGCGCATCACATCTTCGCGCGTCAGATTAAAACCGCTGGGCAAATTAATGCCACGGGGCGCTATCTCATAGGAAACCCTGTTACGGGCGCGCGCGGCCGCCGCCTGTGGCATCGCCGAAAATGCCGGGAGGTCGCTTAAAGGATCAAACATCGGCCGGGTGGCGACGCCATATTCCTTGAACGCCGCCATCAATGCCGGTTTATCCAGTCGGAATCCCTTGGGAAAAATAGCCGTCACCATCCAGAAGGAGCTGAGTACGCCGTCATCTTCCCCATTCAATGTTATGGTAAGCGTATCGGCAAGATATTCGCGATACCAGCCAAATATTTCCCGCTTGCGTGTCAACAACTCGTCCAGCCGCTCCACCTGCGCCAGCCCCATCGCAGCCTGCATGGCGGACATTTTATATTTAAAGGCGACCTCCGTGCTGCGGAACGACACGTCGCCCGGCACACGCCCATGATCGCGCAGAAACTGGCAGCGCGCGAAAAAATCCGCATCGTCGGTCAGCAGCATACCGCCTTCGCCTGTGGTCAGGGTTTTCGAACCGTGAAAGCTGAACACACTTGCATGACCAAAACTTCCCGCGGGCTTTCCCCGGTACCGCGATCCCGCCGCCTCCGCCGCGTCTTCGATAACGGGAATGTTGTGACACGCCGCCAATTCCAGAATTTCATCCATTGCCGGCATCGCGCCATAAAGGTCAACCGCGATAATCGCGCGGGTGCGCGGCGTGATGCAGGCGGCAAGGGATTCAGACGTGACACACCATCCCACCGGATCCATGTCTGCGAATACCGGCGTCGCCCCCACATAGCTGACCGGCGCCACCGTGGCGATCCAGGTCACATCCGGCACAATCACTTCATCGCCCGCGCCAATACCCAATGCGGCCAGGGCCAGGTGCAGGCCGGCAGTACAGGAAGGCAGCGCCATGGCGTAACGCCGGTTAACCGCGCTGGCGAATGCCGCCTCGAAGCGTGCATGATACACGTTGGCGTTTTCCCCCCAGGCATTTTGAGCGGCATCGCGCACATACTCCACTTCACGCGCTGTAATGCTGGGCCCCGCGACGGGTATGCTTTTTTGCAATAATTGATTCATATAAATAATTCTCGATTCCGGTAGAATTGCGTCCACCATCAAACTTAATTCTATCATGGTCTACGAAATTGAGGTAACGCATTTGCCAGCTTCCTTTGGAGTAATAAAGCTGATTAATCAACTGGTTGGTTGGCCACGCAACGGGCATCCAGCGCCGCCGCCCGCCCAGACGCAACAGGAGAGTTTCTGGCTTCCAGCACTTCTTGATGCTTTTACCGCACCGGTTCTGCTGCTGGATGCGCGGCGCACAGTGATTGAAGCAAACCAGGCTGCGCACGAAATTTTCGGGTCACGCCTGATAGGCCATGATCTGGCGCAATCCCTCCGTCATCCCGCTGCGCTTGACGCCGCCAGCGCGGTTCTTGCCGGCGGTGGGCGTAGCACGACGCAAATAGCGTTACAGACCCCGGTCGTGCGCCACTATGAACTGCATACAATGCCCGTTAGCCATGATCAGGACGTAAAGACACGTGCCGCGCTGGTGCTGCTCGACGTGACGGCCGCACATCATGTGGAGCAGATGCGCGCCGATTTTGTCGCCAATGTCAGCCATGAATTGCGTTCGCCATTGGCCTCGATAACCGGCTTTATTGAAACCTTAAAGGGACCGGCAAAAGACGATGCAGCAGCGCGGGCGAAGTTTCTTGACATCATGGAGGGTGAGGCTCGGCGCATGGCGCGCCTGGTGG
>JAUSQH010000195.1 GCA_030652895.1 Alphaproteobacteria bacterium | reverse complement strand
GACCGGTTGTTCAGTTCTACCAGCACAGTGACGAGCGCCAGTATCAAGACGGTAGTGATGCGGTTTAATACAATTACCGGGGAACTAATGCCGTCGATGGATATTGCGCCGACCAGCAACAATACCGAACACACAATTAGTGCGACATAAGGTGCCACAGGTCGCGATATCCAGGTCGTACCTGCAATTACCAGGAAATATGGGAAAACGCCAATAGCGTAGCCGGGGGGCGTCAGGACATCGGTGATGAATGTGGCGGTCGTGACAATAGCGAGAATGGAGGAGAGAGCGATGTCGAAGGTGTTTCCGCTCTCAGAGTGCGTTGAAGATGGGCGGAACGAATTCATCTATCCCTCGCCAAAAAGCCTTACGCCACTATACATTCGGCCCTTTCCTTTGTCTTGAGAGAGGCACTGCATCGCGGGGCCAACGATGATGTAGCCCGAAATTTTGAGCCAGGACCGCGGATACAAGTTTTCACAGTTACTCCCACTCCTCAAGGACGGGAAATATCACGCTATGCTTAGGTGAGCGTGTACGACGCAGCGTCCTATTATCTAAAATTGCATTAAAACAATGCATTATGCAAGGGGACTGAATAGGCCCGATTCCCTGTAAAAGCCGTGTCCCGGGTCTCCAGAGCGACTTCCCCTGCCTTGGTCCTATTACGCATCGGCCTTCCATTTTTCACGCATGGTTACAAACTCTTCTGCCGCTGTTGGATGCACGGCCATGGTGGCGTCGAAATCCGCCTTGGTCGCCCCCATTTTGATGGCGACGCCCAGGCATTGAATTATCTCGCCCGCATCCGCGCCAAGAATATGGCAGCCCAGCACCTTGTCATTATCCGCGTCCACAATCAGCTTCATCAGCATACGTTCTTCACGGCCGGACAGGGTGTGTTTCATGGGCCGGAATTCGGCCTTGTAAATGTCGATATGCTTGAAGCGCTGGCGCGCGGCTTCTTCGGTCAGGCCGCAGACGCCGATGCTGGGCTGGCTGAACACGGCGGTCGGGATCAGCTCGTGATCGACGGGCAGCGGTCTACCCCCAAACACCGTGGACACAAAACACATGGCCTCATGAATGGCGACGGGCGTCAGATTCACCCGGTCCGTCACGTCACCCAGCGCCCAGATATTTTCCACATTGGTGTGCGAATATTCGTCCACCGCGATCGCACCCTTTGCGTTCACCGCAACACCGGCGGCGTCCAGGCCCAGCCCCGCAATATTCGGTTTGCGTCCGGTGGCGTACATGATGCAGTCGGTTTCGATGGTTGCGCCGTCTTCAAGGGTGACAATCAGTGAATCGCCATATTTTTCGATGCGGGCCGGGTTGGCGCTAAGGCGCACTTCAAGGCCTTTTTTCGCCATTTCCCTGTGCAGCATCGTGCGGATATCCATGTCGAAGCCGCGCAGAATTTCCGCCCCGCGATACAGCAGCTTCGTCTCCACTCCCAGTCCATGGAAAATGCCAGCGAACTCCACGGCGATATAACCGCCCCCCACCACCAGTGCCCGGCGCGGCAGTTGCGGCAGATGGAAGGCCTCGTTTGAGGTAATGGCATGTTCGATGCCTGGAACTTCCGGCAGGCTGGGCCAGCCCCCGGTGGCGATCAGGATTTTATCCGCGGTCACAGTTCTATTCTCTGTAGACAGATGAATAGTATGCGCATCGCGCAGTTCCGCGCGTGAATGGATGATTTGCGCCCCCGCATTATTCAGCCCGCGCTCATACAGGGCGCTCAGGCGCGCTATTTCCGCGTCCTTGTTGGCGATGAGGGTTGGCCAGTCAAAGCGGCGCGCGCCCACCTGCCAGCCAAAACCTGCGGCGTCTTCGAAGTCTTCGCTGAAATGGCTGGCATAGACGAAAAGTTTTTTCGGCACACAGCCGCGAATGACACAGGTGCCGCCATAGCGAAATTCCTCGGCAATACCAACCTTGAGGCCGCGTCCCGCCGCCATGCGCCCCGCGCGTACGCCACCCGACCCGCCGCCGATCACAAACAGATCAAAATCATAATTCGCCATCAATGGGCTCCTTTATAGTAATGGAAGCTGGCTGCCCTCGGGACGTATGATATGTACGCCTGATGCGCCGCCGATAATCGCCGCGCTGGCCAGATCAATGAACAGGCCATGCTCCATGACGCCGGGGAGCGTATCCAGAAATGCGGCCAGGCCTTGCGGGTCGCCAATGCGCCTGAGATCGCAATCCAGAATATAATGCCCGCCATCGGTAACGAATGAGGACATATTCTTGTTGCGGCGCAGCGCGATGGCGACATTGCCGACGTCAAAGCGCGAAAGGCTGTCGCGGATGCGCCGCGAGGTGGTTTTCCAGGCAAACGGGCTGATCTCCACCGGTAGCGGGAATGCGCCAAGCTGCGGAACCATTTTAGCCTCATCGGCGATGATCAGCACCCGGTTTGATCCGCTTGCTACAATTTTTTCCCGCAGCAACGCCCCGCCGCCGCCCTTGATCAGGCGCAGGTCCGGGTCAATTTCATCGGCGCCATCCACGGTCAGATCAAGCTGCCCCGCCGCGTCAATGTCCACCAGCGGAATGCCGCATTCACGCGCCAGCGCCTCGGTCCGCACGGATGTGGACACGCCAATCACCCGCAGGCCATCTTCTACCGCCTCGCCAAGGGCGCGGGTAAAATGATCGGCGGTCGATCCGGTGCCAAGGCCGACCTTCATGCCGTCCGTGACATATTCCAGGGCTTTTAGCGCCGCGGCGCGTTTATAGTCATCTGTTGACATAGATGTCTGCTTTCCTTAAGGGCGGGATGCATTTACGTGTCCGTAGTCATACCTTAAAGCAGCGCCGATGCAACTTGTCGCACAAAATTTAACCGGGCGCTTCGTCCGGCTGGAACCCCTGGCCGAGGGGCATCGGGAAGGCTTGCGTGCGGCCAATGATCCGGCCATATGGACATTTTTGTCGGTGGGCGGCTATGGCGCGGATTTTGATCCTTATTTTGATGGCTCGCGCCAGATGCACGATAGTGGCGCGCATATCGTGTTCTGTGTTCGGCGGCTGGCGGACAATAGGGTGGTCGGCACGACCCGGTTCGCCGAAATTGTGCCCGCCCATAAGCGTGTCGAAATTGGCTATACCTGGTACGCGCCCGCCGCCCAGGCCACGCCGGTAAACCCCGAATGTAAACTGTTATTGATGACCCACGCCTTTGACGCCGGGGCCAATCGGGTGGAATTTCGGACGGATTCACGCAACGCCCGCTCGCGCGCAGCAATCGCCAAACTTGGCGCGAAACAGGAAGGCATTCTGCGTTCGCATATGGTGGTGCGCGATGGATATATACGCGATTCCGTATTCTTCTCAATCACTCGCGGCGAGTGGCCAGAGGTCCGCGCCGGACTGGAATCGCGATTGAAGGCGATGGCATAGGACCGGAATTTTACTCCAGAGCGGGCCGCACCTCTTTGGCGAACAGTTCCATCGAACGTTGACTTTTGGCGGGGTCGAGGCCCGGCAGATGCATGCCCAGCACCAGATGCGTGGTGCGCATGCTCCTTGTCATGGCGTTGATTTCGCGCGCCACCTGCTCCGGGGTTCCCACGATGGGGGCGTTCAGACTGCTGGCGTAAGGCGAGTCGTTATCTCTGGTAAAATTCTTTTGTGAGAGCGCGCGCAGTTCCGCGATGGATGGCGTCTGACCCATCTGCGCCGCACCGGGAAAATCGTTGGCCTCCGATAGCCAGCGGCCATACCAGCTCAGCATGTAATGCAGATGCGCGCCCGCGTCCTCCCAGGCCTGATCATGGCTTGGCGCCACATAGGCAAAGCGCAGTTGCGCCGCGTTAAAATCCTTTGGGTCGCGGCCATTGGCGCGCAGGGCGGCGTCGTAAATCTGCTGTGAATTGGGGCTGGACATACCCAGATAGTGACAGCCCAGCCGCGCTGCGCGCTCCACCGCCTTTGGCGCGCCCGCGCCGATCCATATCGGGGCCGGGCTCTGCGCGGGTTTCGGGACCATGGTGATGTTTTTGAAATTATAGTGTTTGCCCTGATAGGAAAACCCGTCCTGCGACCATAGGCCGCGAATAACCTCCACCCCTTCTTCAATCAGCGATCCGCGATGCTTGCGCTCAATGCCATAGGCCTCGAACTCGCCCACCGCATAGCCCTGCCCGACGCCCAGATCAAAGCGCCCGTTGGAAATAATATCCACCGTCGCTGCGTCTTCGGCCACGCGCAGCGCATTGTGCAGCGGCAGCAGCAGCAGATAGGTGCCAATGCGCACCCGGCTGGTCATGCTGGCGATGGCGCTGGCGATGGGCAGTAACGAAGGCGAATAGCCATCCTCGGCAAAGTGATGTTCGGTCAGCCAGATGGTGTCATAGCCAAGCTGTTCGGCAACCTGGGTCTGGCGTAGCTGTTCGGCATAGAATTGCGCAAAGGGTTTGCGCCATTGCGGCGGATTGCGAAATGGAAACAGCAGGCCGATATCCATGTTATTCCCCTATTCCGCGGCGAGTTGTGTATTGGTAGGCGTGGTCCACGTCGTGCTGAGCTGGCGCATAATGCGGCGCTCGGCCGGGTTAAAGGCGCGGCGGCGGTGCTGGGTGCCCAGCGTGTCGAACACCACGAAGTCGCCCACCTGCCACTGATGGTCATACACAAATTCAGCCTGCGTCTGATGCGCGTAAAGCTGCTTCAGCAGATCGTCGCTTTCATCGCTGGGCATGCCGGCAATATGGCGCGTGTTGGAGCGGTTCACATACAGGATTTCGCGTCCCGTATCCGGGTGGGCCAGGATGACCGGATGCTCCGCGTCGGGTGTGTCCACATAATTGAGTTCGCTGGTCTTGTAGGCCTTGATATTGTGAATGGGGGTGCGCGGGCGCAGCATTTCCACCATGGCGCGGGGCAGGCGTTGCAGCGCGGCGTACTGGCTGCAAAAGCTGGTGGGGGGCGAATCGCGGCGCGGCAATTCCACCGCTTCCAGAAAGCTTTCCCTGCCGACCACCGGCATGAAGGAATAATCCGCATGCCAGTCCAGATCCGACGACGCCAGCAGGCCCTCGGCCTTGCCGTTTTCATCCACCACATTATTGATGCGCAGAATTTCCGGCACGGAGTTCAGCCCAAACAGTTCCGAGCCATTATACAGTTCGCCAAAGTGCTGGCCAAAGCGCACCAGTTCGGCGTCCGTTGGCGGCGCATGGTCGCGCAGGACCAGCACCAGATGCTCACGCATCGCCTGGCGCAATCGCCCCAGATCATCGGATGAAAGCTCCGCCTTCGGATTCCAGCCCTGCACCATTGCGCCAAGGGGTGCATCCAGCGGCGTGATTTCCAATGCCATCGGCCCCTTCCTCCCTCATGGAAGGCTCGTCCTCCAGCCACAGGCGCGCCCGCGTGGGGACCAGCCATTTTGTTATTATGGGGTATGCTAGCCGGGCGGGAGGGCGGTGTAAACCAGCCTTTCATGCCCGGGTCCATTCACACGACTGACCCAATTTGGGACCTATTATTCGACAAACAAAAATGGAGGAATAAAAACTGTCATATCAAGATCTGAGGTGCCCCCATTTTCACGGACACACTGGAAGGCACATAGTGCCGGAGGGGGTGTCTGATGCCAAAACGAAAGACGTTTAGCCGTGAGTTCAAGCTTCAATTTACCGGAGCGCGATCGCGCGACTTAACCGCCGTCAAGTGTCTCTGCAATTGCGGAACGCAGGGTGTCAATTGTGTAAGGCTTTTTCACCGTTAGTGCGGACTTTCGAACACCAGCCATATGTCCGTCAGACCCGTACCCGGAAGCAAATATGAAGGGAATGCCTTGTTTTTGACATTCTTCCGCCAATTCAAGACTATTCTCCGTTCCAAGATTGATATCGAGCATGGCGAAGCCCACTTTTTCATTTTTTACAATATTCTCCGCCGCGCCAAGCGTGGATACTGTCCAGACAAACTCGGCGCCTAATTCACGTAAAATTTCAGAAGCCTCCAAGGCTACAATCATATTATCTTCAAGCAGCAATACATTGACATTTTGCAACGGATGTTGGCTTTCGGAATATTTGGCGCGCTGCCGTGTTTCATTTGAGGAGCTAACCTCCCTGACTGTTTGCAGGTTTGGCCCCGAGATATGCTGGTCAGGGACAAAAAAATCTGCTTCCAGGCCCTCCACATTGTACCGAACTTCAGCGGTTCCCTGCAGATCATAAGGAATGGAACGTTGCACGACGGTTGACCCAAACCCACACCGCTTCGGTGTTTTTACCGGCGGCCCCCCACGCTCAATCCATTTTAAATATGCGCCTTCCCCATTTTTGTATTCAACCTCCAGCGTGACGCGTCCGTTTCCGGAAAGTGCGCCATATTTGACGGAATTGGTGACAAGCTCATGTATGACCAGCGCAAGCGTTGTGAAAGAAAGTGAGAGCAACAATACATCCTGACCTTCAAATGTATAGCACTCCTGCGTCACCGAAGCATGGGCTGCCATTTCATTTTGCACCAAACTACTGAGAAGGTACGGACCATCATTAAACTGTGTAACCTGATCATGCGCGCGCGCCAGCGATTGTACGCGGCTGTTAAGTGACTCGATATAAAGCTGCGTCTCGCCATTTTTTGGACGGCTCTGATTAATCAGTCCACGTATGAGTGCGAGAATATTACGAACCCGGTGGTTCAGCTCTGCAATTAGCATCTCATGGTGTTGTTCGTTGCGCTTCCGGTCTTCATCCGCGACGTCGGAGAGATATAAAATCACGTCGATCAGGGACGAACGAATTACGTCCGCCGCCCGGCGCTCTTGCTCGGTAAATGGGAGAGACTGCCCGCGAATAGTTTCTAAAAAAGCAGCAAAGCTTTTACGGGGTGACAAGCGCATTCCATCTTCATTTATCGATACCGATTTTTTTGGATCTCCTGCCCAATTCACTTCATGTACCCGCTCGCGCCGGAACAGAATGATATAATCCCGGGGGGTACGGGAAAAAGGTATTGACAGTAAGCCCGCCGCCCGATCCGCGTAAGCGGAGGCCTCTGGGAAAAGCGCGCTAAGATTATTTGTCGTGAAAATTCGAGTTACCGACATTGTACTCTGGTAGTCACACAATGCTTTAACTTCGTCGCGGCTGGGAGTTGACCCACTGAGAGCCAAATTACCGCCGATGAAAATTGCAATCCCGTCGCATTTTATGATTTCGCGCAAACTTTTTTGTAACCACTCAACATCGGTCAATAACGTATTATTTTGCGCCAAGGTGTTCGCCAAATAGTCCATCTTCTCGTGGGCATCCTGATCGATGCTCGCATTTTGTTTCTGCAAACGGCTTTCCAGCATCATGGAATACATTTGACCAAAAAGCTCAGCAGCCGTACGCACGACAAAACTGGGCAGGCGCGGAGAATTATTGTGACAGGCAATCAATCCCCATAATTGCCCATTAACGATGATGGATATGGAGAGCGAGGCGCCAACCCCCATATTACTAAGATATTCCAGATGAACCGGCGAAACTGCCCGGGTGATGGCCTGGGAGAGGTCCAGTGGCGCGATCGCGTCCGATGCCGGGGGCCATAAAGGCACCGTCTCCGCCGTCACGTCTGCTACGATCCGGAAAGGATTGCGCAAATACAGCGCGCGCGCCTGAACCGGGATATCTGTTGCGGGATAATGCAGGCCGAAGAATTCTTCCATTCCTGGCGTCAGGTCTTCAGCGATGACCTCTCCGGCGCCGTTTTCATCAAAGCGATAAATCATCACACGATCAAAGGCGGTGATTGCCCGCACCTGTCGCACCGTGTGCTTATGGAAAGCCTCAAGCGTTTCTTGTTTTGAAAGCTGTACCGTCATTCCGCGTACCAGCGATGCTGCATCCACGCGATCATCCAGGCCTGACAATTCGGCCTCTAGAACCAACATGTCCCCCAATTGATGCAAGGCGATATCGAAACGCGGACCGCCAGTTAGTAGGGGCAGACCATAAAGTCGTTCCGTCACGCCGGTTAGCTGCAGGATCGCTATCTGGTTGCGAATATCGTGCTGGGCGTTCCGGGTAACTATCTGATCAAACTGCAAACCAATGGAGTCTTCATGTGAGATATTTAGGAATTGGCTGAGATTTGCGGAGGATCGTAAGATTTTCCACTCATCGGACAGCAGCAGGAGGAATCCAAAAGATTGTATGCGCTCCAGTAATGTAATGGGCTCCCGATCACACATGGTTAGATCCGGTGACGCGTTCAAATCGTTCATCGGTTCAACCCCGTTGTGCAGTACTTGGCCAGATGATCGAAGACAGCGAACGCGGCCGTCGCACTTTTGAGTACGGATTCATCCCTTAACGGGCAATTTCTGTCCGAGAAAGCCTGAAGTTGTTTTAAAAAATCACTCCACGAAAGCGCGGGCGCAAAACTCAGATAGGACACAGGAAACCCGTCGGGAATTTTTGCTCTGATAAAGCGTGCGCCCAATCGGGAGCCTCGAATTACATAAGCAACACCCAAACCGTGTAAATTCGGCTGCCGCACTATTTGGGCCGCCGGTAATGATGTCGGCGCTTCACCCAAAATCGCCAGATCATTGCGCGCGCAACGGGCCATGCTCTCAAAATCCGCCTGATCTTCCGGCCGCGAATGCGGCATGAGACTTTCTAGCGCATGATGATGAATACAAAGAAACGTCACATAACCTTGCAAATCCGAGAGGTTAATCCTGGATATGGTTTCATCAAGATTATGGTGGTCGTTTTGTGTCGCAAGACGAAGCCGCGTCAGCAGGTTTGCAGAGGGCACTGACGGACGCCGACTGATAAAATTTTCGACGGTCATATATGACCTCGCACACGTTTGATTTTTTAAACATTTAATATAATCGCAACACTCATCCTTAGTCCATATGGAATCGGAGTTTTTGAAGTATAGCTACGAGCTTTCCTAGTTATAATTATGTATATAGTAAATCTGCGCTCAACGCACGAGGCGTGATCTTCATGCATGTACAGCCAAAAATCCTGGAATTGGGCAATGAGCCTTTTAGCGGGCAGTGCCGTTCCTTTCCTCGCAGAACAATTTGCCCGCTAATTTAACGTCAGCGCCCGCTTGGCAACGACGTTTACTTATGCGGCCGCCGCGCCATTCTCCTCCCGCGCGGGCGGGGTCCATAGCGTGCTGAGCTGGCGCATGACACGGCGCTCACTGGGGTCCCAGGCGTCGCGGCGGTGCAGGGTGCCGAGCGTATCGAACATTACCATATCGCCCACCTGCCAGTCATGGGCGTAGACATTTTCGGGGCGCGTCGAATGGGCGGTTAGTTCTTTCAGCAGCGCGTTGCTTTCATCGCGGGGCATGCCGAGTATGCTACGGGTGATGCCTTTGCTGACATAGAGAATTTCGCGGCCTGTATCCGGGTGGCGCACGATCACCGGATGCACGGCCTGGGGAATGGGTGGGCGTTCTACGCCAAGGCGCGCGTTGCGTTCTTTCTTGGCTTGGAAGCTTTCGCGGAAATCGTCGGCGCCTTGCGGCGCGCCGGTGATCTGTAGTTCCTGTTCGCCGTCTTTCGCATATCCGGTAATGCTGTGATGCGCATAGAGTGTGCGCAGCCTTTCGGCCATGGCTTTTGGCAGGCTTTCAAATGCCGCATACTGATTGGCGAAACAGGTTTGCGGCGGGTTTTTGGCGGGGATTTCCACCGCCTCCAGAAAGCTTTCCTTGCCTACTGTGGGCACATAGGAATAATCCGCATGCCATTCCAGCGAGGCGGAGGCCCCGGTGCCTTCCGCCACCCCGTCCGCGCCCACCAGATTATTGACCCGCAGAATTTCCGCCACCGGATCAATATCGCCGAACCATTCCGATCCCTTGATCAGATTGCCGAAACGATAGGCGAAGCGGACCAGCTCTTGATCCGCCGGCGTCGCGTGGCCGCGAAACACCAGCACCTGATGCGCAGCCAGGCCCTGCCGGACGGTTTTTTCGTCCACGTCAGATAATTCGGTTTTCGGATTCCAGCCAAAAACCAGCGCGCCCAGGGGCGCCTCCAGGGGTTTCACTTCCATCGCCATCGTATGCGCTCCTCTATGGAAGGCTCGCACCCGGTCCGCAGGCCTGCCCGCGCGGGAACCAGCCATCCGTTTATTATGAGGATATGCTAGCTCAATTTATGAGCAGGTGTAGCGTTTTTTCCTGACCCGCACTCCGCCCCTCCCCATGAGGGGGAGGGAGAAGGCCAGAACCCCGCGTAAAGCCTCTCCCCTTTTTATGGGAAGGGGTTGGGATGGAAATAAAGAATGGTCTTACGCAAAGCCAACCGGAGCAAGGCCTTGCGTTACGCAGGCAAAGTGTACGCCACCCCTATTCCAGTCCCGCCTCGATGGTGTCCTCGATGGTGCGCAGGCCGGGGCGTTTGGCGCTGACCATTACCGCCATGTTGCCGGGGGCGTGCTTGTTCTGCCACATTTTGGTGTGGGCCTTGGGAATATCCGCGAACGGAAACACTTCGGACATGCACGGATCTATGCGCCGGTCGATGACCAGCCGGTTGGCCTGGCTGGCCTGTTTCAGATTGGCGAAATGGCTGCCCTGAATGCGTTTCTGGCGCATCCAGACAAAGCGTGCGTCGAAGGTAATGTTAAAACCAGTCGTGCCCGCGCAGAACACCACCATGCCGCCGCGCTTGCACACCATGCAAGAGACGGGGAACGTAGCCTCGCCCGGATGTTCAAAGACGAAATCCACGTCCACGCCCTTACCGGTAATGTCCCAGATGGCCTTACCGAACTTGCGCACTTCGGTCATATACTCGCCATAGCCCGGCCCGTTCACCTGCGGCAATTGCCCCCAGCAGTTGAAGTC
>JAUSQH010000189.1 GCA_030652895.1 Alphaproteobacteria bacterium | reverse complement strand
GACTTCAAGGTCGCGGGCACGGATGTTGGTATCACGTCTCTGCAAATGGATATCAAGATCACTGGCATTACCGAAGAAATCATGCAGATCGCACTTGGCCAGGCCAAGGGCGGGCGCCTGCATATACTCGGAGAAATGGCGAAGGCGCTGACGGTTTCGCGCGGCAATCTGAACGCCAATGCGCCGCGCATCACCACCATCACGGTCCCGGTCGAGAAAATCCGCGAAGTGATCGGTTCGGGCGGCAAAGTGATTCAGGGTATTGTCGCTGAATCCGGCGCCAAGGTGGACATTAACGACGAAGGTATCATCAAGATCGCGTCGCCGGATGAAGAAAGCGTCAAAAAAGCGGTGGCGCTCATCAACGAAATCGTCGCCGAAGCAGAACCGGGCGGTATTTATCAGGGCAAGGTCGTCAAGGTCCTCGATTTTGGTGCGTTCGTGAACTTCATCGGCAAAAAAGACGGGCTGGTGCACGTGTCGGAACTGTCCGAAGGGCGCGTTGAAAAAGTTTCCGACATGATCAAGGAAGGCGACAGTGTCTGGGTAAAGTTCCTGGGTACGGATGACCGCGGCAAAACGCGGCTGTCCATGCGCTATGTCAATCAGGAAACCGGCGAGGAAATTCCTGGCGTTGAGGCCCGCGAACGCCCCGCAGGCGGCGGTGGTGGCGGCAGAGAGCGCCGTCCGCCCCGGCGTGACAGGGACTAGACAGCCTGGAGCCGGACTGTCAGCCGGTGCAGCAATATCTCGCGAGAAACATTGATCCCGATGCGGCTGAGGCCGCATCGGGATTAGTTTTGAAGCCTATCCCCGCATCCAGAATAGCAGCGGCTTTGCGGGAAATACCCATATGATGCCCGCGATCGGGTAGAAAATCAGCCGTGCAATATGCGAGTCCGGCAGCCAGTGCACCGCGACCTGTACGCAGATCATGGTGTAAACCAGCATCCAGATGAGCAGGATGAACGAGCCGACAAGTTTGCGCTGCCGCAAGGGCATAAGCTATTTCCTGCATTGTGAGGCCAGACATTCATTTCAATAGCCGGATAGGGCTGCACAAGCAACAAACCGATGCTATAAGCCGGGGATGAGCGACCTGCTGACGCCCGAATCAGAAATTACCGATACGCCGCTGGGGGACGCCCTGGCCGAGCGCTATCTGGCCTATGCGCTATCCACCATCATGCACCGGGCGTTGCCCGATGTGCGCGACGGGCTGAAGCCTGTGCACCGGCGCCTGCTTTACGCCATGCGGCAATTGCGGCTTGATCCGGCATCCGGTTTCAAGAAGTCCGCGCGGGTCGTTGGCGATGTGATCGGAAAATATCATCCGCATGGGGACCAATCAGTGTACGACGCCCTGGTGCGTCTGGCGCAGGATTTTTCCATCCGTTATCCTCTGATCGACGGACAGGGAAATTTCGGCAATGTCGATGGCGATAACGCCGCCGCCATGCGCTATACCGAAACCCGGCTGACCGAGGTGGCGCAGGCGCTGCTGGAAGGTATTGACGAGGACGCTGTCGATTTTCGCGAAACCTATGATGGAGAAGAAAGCGAGCCGCTGGTGTTGCCCGCAGCGTTCCCCAATCTGCTGGCGAACGGCGCGACCGGTATTGCGGTGGGTATGGCCACCAGCATTCCGCCGCATAATGTGGCGGAACTGTGCGACGCCATGTTGCATATGATCAAGCACCCCAATGCGGGCATCGAGAAATTGCTGGACTTTGTGCCGGGGCCTGATTTTCCGACTGGTGGCGTGATGATCGAACCACGCGCCAGCATTCTTGAGGCCTATACCACGGGGCGCGGCGGGTTTCGCGTTCGCGCCCGCTGGGAGGTCGAGAAAACCCCGCGCAGCGGTTATCAGATTGTCGTGACGGAAATTCCCTATCAGGTGCAGAAGGGCAAGCTGATCGAGAAAGTGGCGGAACTGATCAACAACCGCAAGCTGTCGCTGCTTGGGGATATTCGCGATGAATCGGCCGAAGATATCCGTATTGTTCTGGAACCGCGAACCCGTACGGTCGAGCCGGAAATGCTGATGCGTCAATTGTTCCAGTTCAGCGATCTCGAAGTGCGTATTCCGCTCAACCTGAATGTGCTGGACCGCAATCTGGTGCCCGGTGTGATGAGCCTGCGCGATGCGTTGCGCGCGTTTCTGGACCATCGCAAGGAAGTGCTGGTACGGCGTTCAAATTACCGGCTGGCGCGCATTGAACACCGGCTGGAAGTGCTGGACGGATATCTCATCGCGTTCCTAAACCTCGACAAGATCATCAGGATTATCCGTAACGAGGACGAACCGAAACCCAAGCTGATCCAGGCTTTCAAACTGACGGATATTCAGGCCGAGGCGATTCTGGATATGCGGTTGCGGGCCCTGCGCAAACTTGAGGAAATGGCGCTGCGGCGTGAACATAAAGCGCTGTCCGATGAACGCAAACTGCTTATGGGCTTGCTTAAATCGGATGAGAAGCAGTGGGAAAAGATAGCTGAAGATTTGAAGGCGCTGCGCGTGAAATTTGGCCCCAAGACGGCGCTTGGCAAACGGCGCACCACAATTACCGACGCCCCGGCAATGGATGAAATTCCGCTGGAGGTGATGATCGAACGCGAGCCTGTCACCATTGTATGTTCGCAAAAAGGCTGGATACGCCAGCTAAAAGGCCATCTGCCGGAGGACCCGGAACTGAAATACAAGGATGGCGATGGTCCGGCCTTCTGGTTGCAGGCGCAAACCACCGACCGGCTGATCCTGTTCGCCAGCAACGGGCGCTTTTATACCTTGCGCTGCGACAAATTGCCCGGTGGGCGCGGCCATGGCGAACCGGTGCGGCTGATGATCGATCTGGATAATGATCATGACATTGTGACGATCCTGGTGCATGACCCGGAACGCTCACTGCTGGTGGCGTCCAGTAATGGGCACGGGTTCATTGTCGCCGAATCCGAAGTGGTGGCGGCCACCCGCAATGGCAAACAGGTGCTGAATGTTTCCGGTGATGTCGAGGCGCATGTGTGTACGCCCGCAGTCGGGGATTCGATTGCCGTGGTGGGCGACAATCGCAAATTGCTGATATTCGCCCGCGATGAAGTGCCGGTCATGACGCGTGGCAAGGGCGTGATTTTGCAGCGTTACAAGGATGGCGGCCTGAGCGATGCAAAAATGTTTACCCTTGCAGATGGTTTGAGCTGGCAGGACCGGTCGGGACGCCGTCAGAGCGAGCAGAATTTGCAGGAATGGGTCGCTAAACGCTCCCAGGCCGGACGTTTGCCACCGCGCGGTTTCCCGCGCAGCAACAAGTTCGCCTGAAAGCTTTATTCAAATTGGACTTCGAAGTCCTTGCTGCCATCCTCGCCCCAGTAGCGCACCATCAGTCTATAGTGCACCCCTGCTTCGTAACGTTGCGTATCCAGCGGAATTACGAAATCATCCAGTGAAAATTGTCCAGCGGGTAAATTCGCCTTCATGACAATCTGCGTGCAGACTTCTTCACTGGCCGCTTGCACGAACTCGCCGTCTTTGGTGATGATAAACCAGCGAACGATGTTGCACGGCGATGGCACTTCAAGCAGCGCCGTCTCTTGCGTATTGTTTTTTAGCCGCACACTGACCGGCAGACTGACCGTCCTATTGCTTTTGGGAACCATTATTTGTTCAGGCAATTCGATCCTGACCGCCAGCGGCGTAAGATCCTCGACGAAATCCGATTGGCCGAGAGTATATACGGTGCCAACAATCAATGTGATCCACATAACGGTGCGAAAAAACGCCTGTCTGCTGGCGTCGTCCAAATTCCGCCACAAGTCCCGCAAATTCATATGTACGTTCCCATTAAATGAATGTCACTTAAGCGTTGACGGGAGCCACAGAGCTATCTGGGGAAAGCCGGCCAGAAGGAGCAGCATCAACATCTGAATCAAAACGAAGGGAATAATGCCCTTATAAATATGCATGGTGGTGACTTCCGGCGGCGCCACGCCGCGCAGATAGAATAGCGCAAAACCAAATGGTGGCGTCAAAAACGAGGTCTGCAGATTGATCGCGATCATGACGCCCAGCCAAACGGGATTTAACCCCATCCCCAATAATACCGGCGCGACCAGAGGCACGACGATAAAGATGATCTCGATAAAGTCGAGAAAAAATCCCAGCAAAAACATCACCGCCATCACCACTAACATGGCGCCCACCACGCCGCCGGGTATACCTGACAGCAGGTTGGTAACGGTTTCATCCCCGCCAAGGCCTCTGAATACCAGGCTGAACAACGCCGCGCCAATGAGTATGACAAACACCATGGAGCTGATCTCCATCGTTGCGCGCGATACGTCGTGCAATGTGCCCGTGCGCCAGCAGCGCACAAGACATATGGCCAGTCCCCAGAGAAGCACGGCGCTAGCGATCGCGGCCGCGATCATCGCCAGCAGATCGGTAGAGGAAAGTTCGTCACGGCCATAGCGCAGATCAAACAGCTGCACCAGCACCAGCAAAATGATCAGGCCGGCTGCCGACGCATAAATCGGCCCGGGATATGCGTTCTCGATACGCCAGCCAGCCAGGAATGTGGCGCCCACCGCACCAAGGGCTGCGGCTTCTGTCGGGGTGGCGATGCCACTTAAAATCGATCCCAGAACGGAAATGATAAGAATTGCCGGCGGCAATAAAGTGCGCAAGAGCATGCCGTAAAGATCGCTGCGCTTTTCGAAATATGTGTCTTCCGGCGAGAGTGCGGGGGAGGTTTCCGGACGGAAAAACGCCATACCGATAAGATACAGAATATATAATCCCACCAGCATCAGTCCGGGTATCAGCGCCCCGGCAAACAGATCACCGACCGAAACAGTTTCAGGGGAATAAATCCCCTGTTCCAATTGCGCCGTCTGGTAGGCGCTGGAAATCACGTCTCCCAGCAGAACCAGGACAATGGATGGCGGTATAATTTGTCCAAGCGTTCCCGCAGCGCAGATGGCGCCGGCCGTAAGCGCCGGATCATAGCCACGCTTCAACATGGTTGGCAGGGACAGCAGGCCCATGGTGACCACGGTCGCGCCGACTATGCCGGTGGACGCTGCCAGCAATGCGCCGACGATGGCGACGGAAATGCCTAATCCGCCTCGCATGCGGCCAAACAACTTACCCATGGATTCGAGCAGGTCTTCGGCGACCAGCGAGCGCTCCAGCATCACACCCATATAGACAAACAGGGGCACCGCGAGCAGTACGTCATTGGTCATTACGCCGAATATGCGCTGTGTTAAAAATCCGACAAACGAGAAGTCGAATACGCCGAATAAATAGCCGATCACGGCGAACAGCAGGGCAGACCCTGCGAGGGTGAACGCAACTGGAAAACCCGCGAGTAAAAACAGGCAGGCGCCGGCAAACATCAAGACATCGAGAATTTCGCGAATATCCATACGCTCAATCAGTCTTGTACGTGAGCGCGATATAGGCGCGGATACTATTGGATATGCCTTGCAGTATCAGCAGTATGGCGAAAATGGGGATCAGGGATTTTAGTAGAAACACTCCTGGAATACCGCTGGTTTCCTTCGATCCCTCCAGGACTGCCCAGGAGGCGGCAACATATGGCTGCGAAATGATCACGATCAGTACACTGAATGGAATAAGAAAAAACAGGCTGCCCAACAGATTTACAATCGCCCTGGTTGATGGTTTCGCGGCGCCATAGAAAATATCCACGCGCACATGACCGTCATTAAGCAATGTGTAGCCTGCTCCCAGCATGAACAGAATACTGAACATATATGTCAGTGATTCTTGCAGCATCAGCCCGCCGACGCCAAAAACATAGCGCAGCAGCACGACAATGAATTGTACGATCACCATAACAGTCGCCAGCCACGCCGTCGCATACCCGATGCGCCGATTGAAGCTATCAATGAATTCCGCCAGTTGAATCACTTTGCGCACCGCAGGAGTTAATCGTAAGAGAATGGCAGGCGGCGTGCTTCCCAGAAGGTTTCTTCAGCCAGGTGGGACCAGCGTATGGAATCCCTGCGGCTGGACAGGTAGCTTTCATATATGCGGCGGGTGATATCGTCGGCCTGCGCCATTTCGTGCATAACTTTGCCGGACATTTCGCCAATTGTTGTCAGAATCTCGTCGGAAAAACGGCGCAGTTCAACTTTGTGTTTGTCGACAAGGGTGGCCAGCGCTGAACTGTTGTTGGCGTTGAATTCGGCCAGGGTCATGTCATTTTGCGCCGCGCACGCGCTCTGGACAATGACTTTCTGACTTTTGGTAAGGCTCTCCCATACATCGAGGTTCATGCTCAGGGCCAGAGCAGAGCCCGGTTCATGAAACCCCGGCCAGTAATAATATTTTGCGATTTTATAAAAGCCAAAAATCATATCGTTCCATGGCCCAACCCACTCAGTGGCGTCAATTACCCCTTGTTGCAGACTGGTGTAAATCTCACCGCCGGGAATACTGACCACGGAAGCGCCCAGACGCCGCAACACCTCCCCGCCCAGACCGGGCATGCGGATTTTCAGGCCTTTAAAATCTTCGGTGGAATTTATTTCTTTATTGAACCAGCCGCCCATTTGTACGCCGGTGTTCGCGCACAAAAAGGGTTTGAGCTTGAATTTGGCGCTGAGTTCATCCCACAACTCCTGTCCGCCGCCATAATAAATCCAGGCATTCATTTCGTTGGAAGTCAGGCCGAAGGGAACGCCGGAGAAAAAATTGAATGCAGGGCTTTTGCCCTGAAAATAATATTCAGCCCCGTGATACATGTCGGCGTTACCGCTTGATACCGCGTCGAACACATCGAATGCGCCAACCAGTTCGCCTGCCGCATACACTTTAACGGTCAATTGCCCATCTGTTGCTTCGGTAATGCGTTTTGCCACATGCTCTGCCGCCATCCCTAGGCCGGGCAGATTCTTTGGCCAGGTGGTGACCATTTTCAGGGTGCGTTTGCCCTGTGCAATTGCAGGGGCTGGCAGAGTTGCCGCCGCAGCGCCAAGCGCAGCACCTCCCACGAGAAAGGAGCGCCTGCTGCTCTTCTTACTGGCTAGTGGGCGTTTGACCATTGGACTATCCCCTCGGTACTGCATGCAATTAATTCGAGTCATATTGTGCCCCAACTAATCGCATATTGCCCTCGACGTCAGCAAGGCCGGCGCCTTAGGAAGGTTTCTAAAGTTTATCTTTCAGGGTTATCTGTATCGCTGAGTGCAGCTTGAAGGGCATCGCGGCCCTGCAATTGCTTTACCCGCGCGCATTCAGCTCGAATCTGCTGTCCCCTCATAGGTTTCCCAGCCATTTTCACCGAGCAATTCCAGTGGGCGGAAACGCGCCTTATAATGCATCTTGCGGCTGCCCTTGATCCAATAGCCGAGATAAAGATACGACAGGCCCATTTCCTTGGCCAACGCGATGTGGCGCAGTATCATATAGCTGCCCAGACTGCGGCGATCTTCTCCGGGATCAAAGAAACTGTAGACCATGGACAGGCCATCGCCGACAACATCCGTGATACACGCTGCCAGCAGCCGTCCGTCATCATCGTCTTGCGGCTTGCGGAGCTCCAGCAGGTAGGTCGTGATCGGGCTGTCCTCCAGCATCATCTGATAGTCGAAGGCGTCCATTGCTGCCATGCCGCCATCCCCGTGGCGTGTATGCAAATATCGCCGCAGCAAATGATACTGCTCAATGGTTGCCGTGGTCCCGCCAAAGCCAAGACGCAGATCCTCATTTCGCTTTGATATCCGCGCAAGATTCTTGCCAGGGGTGAAATCCGCGACCGGAACCCTCGCCGAGGTGCAGGCGTTGCAGCCAACACAGGCGGGCCGGTAAGCTATATTCTGGCTACGGCGAAACCCCATATCCGCCAGGGCGTCATGCAGCATCGCCGGGTTCTCGCCCGACAGCCGCGTAAATATCTTACGCTCTTCGCGCCCCGTCAGATAAGGGCAGGGGGACGGCGATGTCACATAGAACCGCGGAATATTGGCTGGCTTGGTCACCCGGTTAGTCCCTGATACAGGTCATTCATTCTTACTTGTCAGCATATCACAATACTATTCAGATAAAAGCGGACCCTGAATATTAACCTTGGCCACCCAGCATCTTGAGGCGCTCACGCAGCACTGGTTCAATCGGTTGCGGCTTGTTGCTTTCAAGATCGACCCGAACCATGGTCATTTCGGCGGTGGCAACGCAGCGTCCGTCGTTAAATACGCCCTGACCCAGTTGCAAAGAGCTATTGCCAAATTTCAGTACAAGGGTCCCGGTTTCGATATTGCCGGGCCAATGCGCCTGAGCGATAAAATCTATAGACAAAGTGGCAATTATCCATGCCCGTCCATTCTCGCCATCATGGGCCCCAACAGCGCGAAACAGCGAAACGCGACTTTCCTGACAAAATTCAAAGAATTTGACGTTATTCAGGTGCCCATTACGGTCCAGATCAGCAAAGCGTAAAATATCCTGCCGCATATGCAGGAAGTTTTCCGGGATGGTCAGATCAACAGCTTTCTTACCTACAATCTTCTTTGCCACACATTCCCCATCTTCGGTCGTTAACGACGCTATCTGTTATAATTGCCCGTGCGCGCCGAACTTACCAACGCTTTTTTCGGATAACCGTTTGAAGCTAAGATAGGAGCCTATGAGTTCCATGATCCAAAGCGATTCTGAATTTGGTCCGCCCAGCCACTATCTTGATAGTGTCGGTCCGCCTGTAAGCTATCCTCAATTCGCCGGGCAGGTGACGTCCGATGTATGCGTTATAGGTGGCGGTTTTACGGGCCTGTCAGCGGCTCTCAACCTGGCCGAGGCCGGCTATAATGTGACCCTGCTGGAGGGAGAGCGCGTCGGCTGGGGCGCCTCCGGACGCAATGGCGGCCAGATCATTAACGGTTTTGCTCAGGGCATGGCGGATATCGCGCACCTGCTAGGCCCGGCGCAGGCACGGCAATTGTGGAAACTTTCCCTTGAGGCGACGCAGATTGTGCAGCAGAGAATCGCCCGCCATGGCATTGACGCGGAATATAAACCTGGTTACCTGCTGGCGGCGACGCGTCCGCGTCACATGGCGGGGCTGGCCGCTGAACTGGATTATCTTACCGGCCTTGGCGACACCCAGGCGCGGCTGCTTGACCGGGCGGGGATGCAAGAGCACGTCGCAAGCGAACGTTTCCGCGGCGGGTTGTTTGATCCTGGCGGGGGGCATTTGCACCCGTTGAAATATGTGCGCGGACTGGCGGCGGCGGCGGCCAGCGCGGGCGTACATATTTTCGAAAAAAGCCTGGCTGTCAGGATAGAAACCGCGTCTGCTTCCGGCCCGGCAGTCCATACGTCCCAAGGGCGCATACAGGCTAAGAACGTGGTGCTGTGCTGCAACGCCTATATCGGATCACTCGACCCCGAAATCCGTGCCCGGATCATGCCGGTCGGCACGTATATCATTGCGACAGAACCGTTGGGCCGGGAAAGGGCGCTGCGATTACTGCCGCATAACGCCTGCGTGTCGGATACGAATTTTGTCCTCGATTATTTCCGGTTGTCTGCGGACTGGCGTCTGCTGTTCGGGGGACGGGTCAGTTATACGACGGTTCCGCCGGTCGCGCTGGCGAACAGGATGCGGAGCCGTATGATTGCGACCTTTCCGGAATTGCACAATGCCGCGATCACACACGCCTGGGGCGGCTTTGTGGATATTTCACGTAACAGGCTGCCGGATATTGGCCGCAGGCCCGGAAATATCTATTATGCTCAGGGGTTTTCCGGGCAGGGTGTGGCGTTGACCGGATTAGCGGGCAAGCTTATTGCAGACGCCATTCGCGGCGACGCGGAAAAACTCGATGTGTTTGCGCGTATTCCGCACCGCCCATTTCCGGGTGGGCCGTGGTTGCGTATGCCACTGTTGATGCTGGGTACGCTATATAGCCGTTTGCAGGATATAATTTAAGGAGAAACCAAATGGACGTTCGTGCTGCTGTCGCCTTTGAAGCGGGAAAGCCGCTGGAAATTGTCACCGTACAACTGGATGGCCCCAAAGAAGGCGAGGTGATGATCGAAATCAAGGCGACAGGTATATGTCATACCGACGCCTTCACGCTTTCCGGGGACGATCCGGAAGGCGTCTTTCCTGCGATTTTGGGGCACGAAGGCGCGGGCGTTGTGGTCGAGGTCGGGGTAGGGGTCAAGTCGCTAAAAAAAGGCGATCACGTTATTCCTCTGTACACACCGGAATGCCGCCAGTGCGACTATTGCCTGAACCCAAAAACCAATTTGTGCCAGGCGATCCGCGAGACCCAGGGGCGGGGGGTCATGCCGGATGGCACCGGCCGGTTTACATACAAGGGCAAGCCGGTTTTGCATTATATGGGCTGCTCCACCTTCGCCAATTATTCGGTGGTGCCGGAAATCGCACTGGCGAAAGTGCGCCAGGACGCGCCGTTTGAGGCGATATGTTATATCGGCTGTGGGGTCACCACCGGCATTGGCGCGGTGATCAACACGGCGAAGGTCGAGCCCGGATCAAAAGTCGTGGTGTTTGGCCTTGGCGGCATCGGGCTGAATGTTATTCAGGGCGCCCGTCTTGTGGGGGCGGCGCAGATTGTCGGCGTGGATGTCAATCCGGCCCGGCGTGCGCAGGCGGAACGGTTTGGCATGACGCATTTCGTCAACCCAAAAGAAGTTGGCGATGATCTGGTTGCGTATCTGGTGGCATTGACGGGTGGCGGTGCGGATTACAGTTTTGAGTGCATCGGCAATGTGGACGTGATGCGTCAGGCGCTGGAATGCTGTCACAAGGGCTGGGGCGAGGCGATTATTATAGGCGTTGCGGGGGCCGGACAGGAAATTCGTACACGGCCTTTTCAGCTTGTCACCGGGCGGGTGTGGCGCGGCACGGCGTTTGGCGGCGCCAGAGGCCGCACCGACGTACCAAAAATCGTCGACTGGTATATGGAGGGTAAGATCAATATCGATGATCTGATCACCCACAAAATGCCGCTCAATGACATTAACCGGGCATTTGATTTGATGCACAGCGGCGAATCCATCCGAAGCGTCGTGGTTTACTGAGCAGATGATGGGTTAGTTGGCGCCCAGCGCGCTGGGGGCGAGCACTGGTTGTTCGCGCATCATGGTGATGGAAATGCGCCGATTGCCTGAAATATAGGGATCATCTGGAAATAGCGGTTCTGTGCTGGCCCTTCCCGTGATCTCAAAAAACCGCCCCTCTGGAACGCCGGTTTGTTGCAGCATGCGGCGGCTTAGCATGGCGCGGTCTGATGAGAGCTCCCAATTGCTGTAGCCATCCGGGCGCCGAAACGGTGAGGCATCCGTATGTCCGGAGATGGCGATACGATTGGGCAGCTTGTTGATGACCTTGGCGATTTCCTTGAAGATCGCCTTGGTGCGGGCATAGGGTTCGGAGGTGCCTTCCTTGAACATCGGGCGATCGGCTTCATCGACAAGCTGAATGCGCATACCTTCGGGCGTGTGATCGATGATTAGCTGCCCGGAAAGTTGCGCCAGTTCGGGAATGTCGCGTATCGCCTGTTTAAGTTCCCTTTCGGCCCGTTCAAAAATCCTTTTTTCACGTTGGTCAATCGCCTTGTTAACAGCTTCTTCCGTTGGTGTTGGAGTTGTGCGCTGCGCGTCCAGGCTGGTGAGCGCCTCATGCACACCGCCCGCGCCGGAGCTCTTATCGCCCACATCAATAGAGGCAACAGCATCGCCCGCGTTGGTTAATTCAGCCGCTAATGGAGCGCCTGTTTCTTCCGCGTCTGATTCATTCGATGGCGGGGGGGCAGGGGGTGCGAGCGACAATGATACGCTGGGAGCTCCATCCGCGACCGCTTTATCACTATTCAGGCTTTTGCCACCCAGCATGCCGTCGCCGCCACCCGTAGCGGAGCTGACCTGCGACAAGGTAAAATATTCTGCCAGGCCTTCCTTCTGCTCCTTGGTAGTGGTGCTGAGAAGCCACAACATGAGAAAGAAGGCCATCATCGCGGTTACGAAGTCGGCATAGGCGACCTTCCAGGCGCCGCCATGATGGCCGCCTTCGATCTTTTTTATCCTCTTGATGATAATCGTAGGGGCTTCGCCGTTCGTGCCTTTTGCCATATTCGCCTGTTTCCGCCAACCGCTGGGTGTTTGGGCATTTTACCTAAATGGAGTTAACGACAGGTTTGTGGTGCAAAGGTCCTCTAAATCATTTGGCATTGCGTGAACATCACACTAGCCCCTATAAATTAAGTAATTATTCATGATTTAGAGGACTTGGGAGATGAAGATTGACACCCGTGCGTTGCGTAACGCGTTTGGTAACTTTGTTACCGGCGTAACTTTGGTAACCACCGTCGGAGAGGATGGAAAAGCAATTGCCATGACGGCTAATTCGTTCAGTTCGGTGTCGCTGGATCCGCCAATGGTGCTCTGGTGCATTGATAAAGGCTCTGACCGGCTTGGTATCTTTGAGAGTGCAGAGCATTTCGCCGTCAATGTGCTTGCGGCAAACCATCAGGAATTGTCCGGCCGTTTTGCCAAGAAGGGCCAGCCCTATATGGATGGGGTGGAATATACAATGTGGGAAACAGGCAGTCCGATTATCACGGATGCCGTCGCTATTTTTGACTGCGATAAGGTGGCAGCCCATGATGCGGGCGACCATATTATTTATGTTGGCAAGGTACGCAAATTCGGAGCGCCGGATACAGCCGGAAAACCGTTGGCATTTCATCGTGGGGCGTATTGCGCGTTAGCCTGAACGGTCATTGCTAATGGCGCGCAG
>JAUSQH010000182.1 GCA_030652895.1 Alphaproteobacteria bacterium | reverse complement strand
GGCCGACGCCATTGCCTCAGGCCGGATGCATCATGCCTGGCTGATATCCGGCCCCAAAGGCATCGGCAAGGCCACCCTGGCCTATCGCATGGCGCGTACATTGCTTCGCATTGGCGTAGGTGGTTCTGTGCCATCTGATCTGGCTATTGCAACGGATGAACCGGTTTTCCATCTTCTGAAAGCACTGTCCCATCCCGATTTCCTGTTATTGCGCAGGCCTGTGGACAAGACGGGACGAATTCAAAGCGTTCTGCCCGTGGATGTAGCGCGCAAGGCTATCGATTTTTTTGCGCTCAGCGCAGGCGAAGGGGGCTGGCGCGTCTGCATCGTGGACAGTGTGGACGATATGAACATTCCTGCTGCCAACGCTTTGCTGAAAATACTGGAGGAACCTCCAAAAAATTCGATATTTTTACTGATCAGCCATTCACCGGGCCGGTTACTGCCGACTATCCGGTCACGGTGCCGTAAACTCATGCTCAGTCCACTGAATGATAGTGACCTGGCGCATATTGTCACTTCGCATTTTCCCGAATTAAGCGGAGATGAACTGAAACTCTCGGCAATGCTCGCGGAGGGAAGTCCGGGGCATGCCCTGGCGCTTGTGCGCGATGGCGGGCTGGATCAGTTCCGCGAATTAATCACGCTTTTGACGCCTTTGCCGCAGCTTGATCTGGCGGCGCTGCATGCGCTGGGTGACCGATTATCGCGGGTAAATGCCGGCCAGAGTTATGAAACCATGATGCAGCTGCTTACCACCTGGCTGGCACGGATGATCCGTTCGGGCGCAGCGGGGGCTATGCCAGAGGATCGTGTGGCAGGCGAGGCCGCACTCATGCAGCGGCTGCTTGCGACGGCTCCTCTTGATCAATGGACGGAGGTGTGGGAAAACATCAATACTCTTTTGCGGCGCGCCGAGAGTGTCAACCTAGGCCGCAAACAGGTCATTTTGAGTATTTTTTCACGTCTTGCGGAAACGGCGCAACGCCGCAAACCCTTGTAAACTGGAACATTGAACCGTGGCGGCGAAGCGCTTTTATATTACGACGGCGATCTCCTATCCCAATGGGCCGCCGCATATTGGCCACGCCTATGAGGCGATAGCGACCGATGTGCTGGCGCGTTTCAAGCGCCTGGACGGGTATGAGGTCATGTTCCTCACCGGCACGGATGAATATGGCCAGAAGATGGAACAGACCGCGCGCAAGCAGGGCGTCACGCCGGCAGAGCTTGCGGACCGTAATTCACCGCTGTTCCGGGAAATGGCGCGACGGCTGAATTGCAGCAATGATGATTTCATCGGCACACGAGAGCCGCGCCATCACGTGGCTGTCACGCATTTGTGGCGGCAGATGGCCGCCAATGGGGACATCTATCTCGGTAAATATGCCGGATGGTATTCGGTGCGCGACGAAGCTTTTTATGGCGAAGACGAATTAGTCGAAGGGGCGGATGGTGAGAAGCTGGCGCCCACCGGAACGCCAGTGTCGTGGGTAGAGGAAGAAAGTTATTTCTTCCGTCTCTCGGCCTATGGGGACAGATTGCTGGCCCATTATGACGCGCATCCGGATTTTATTCTGCCGCACACGCGCCGCAATGAGGTGGTGAGCTTTGTAAAGTCGGGGCTGAAGGACTTGTCCATTTCGCGCACCAGTTTCGATTGGGGCGTTCCGGTGCCCGATGATCCCCGGCATGTGATGTATGTCTGGCTGGATGCGCTGACCAATTATATTTCCGCTATTGGTTATCCGGATGGCGAGAAATATCAGAAATTCTGGCCTGCGGATGCGCATATTATTGGCAAGGATATTGTGCGCTTTCACGCGATCTATTGGCCGGCCTTTTTGATGTCCGGCGGGGTGCCGCTGCCCAAGCGGGTGTTTGGTCACGGGTTCCTGCAAAGCCAGGGCGAAAAAATGTCAAAGTCCCTTGGTAACGTGGTCAGCCCGCTGGACCTGGTGGAACGCTATGGCCTGGATCAGGTGCGCTATTTCTTCATGCGCGAGGTGCCGTTTGGAGCCGACGGAAATTATTCACACGAATCCCTGGTCAACCGTACCAATGCGGATCTTGCCAATGATTTGGGTAATCTGGCGCAACGCTCCCTTTCGATGATTGCGAAAAATTGCGGCGGAACCACTCCCGCGCCGGGTGTGTTTACAGACGCCGATCACGGCATACTTGGCGATGCGGAGGCGATGCTGGATAAGGCGCGCGCGCATATGGAAATGCAGGCCATCCATCTGGCGCTTGGCGAAGTATGGAAACTGGTTGCGGACGCCAATCGCTATTTCGCCGAACAGCAACCCTGGGCGCTGGCGAAAACCGATCCGGCGCGCATGCAAACGGTGTTGTATGTGACGGCGGAAGTTTTGCGGCAGGTATGTATTCTGGCGCAGCCGGTAATGCCGCAGAGCGCAGGCGCATTGCTGGATCAGCTTGCGATTGCCGCCAATGCCCGTGACTTTGAGGCGCTTGGCGTGGCGCACCGGCTTGTTGCGGGCGTCCCATTACCCGCACCCACAGGAGTTTTTCCGCGTTATGTTGAACCCGCTGAAACCGCGGCGCCGGCAAAAAAAGGATAAGTAGTGCGTATGCTGGTCGATAGCCATTGCCATCTGGATTTCCCCGATTTTTCCGGGGAAATGGATACGGTGGTGCGCCGCGCCGCTACGGCAGGCGTCGGGATGATGCTGACAATCTGTACGCGGATCAGTGAGTTTGAACGTATCCGCGCCGTGGCGGATAAATTTGAACATATTTATTGTTCTGTTGGCATTCATCCGCACGAAGCGGATACTGAGCCAGCAGCCGATTGCGCGCGTATCGTGTCCCTGTCCCGTCATCCCAAGGTGATCGGGATTGGCGAAACCGGTCTGGATTACTTCTATGAACACAGTTCGTGTGACGCGCAGCAGACCTCATTCCGCGCCCATATTTCTGCCGCGCGTGAAACGGGTCTGCCGCTGATTGTGCATGCGCGCGATGCAGATAGCGACACGATAGAGATCCTGCAGGATGAGGCAGGGAAGGGGGCCTTTCCGGGTGTCATCCATTGTTTTACGGCGGGGCCGGAACTGGCGCGGGCGGCACTTGACCTTGGTCTGTATATCTCGCTGTCGGGCATTGCAACGTTCAAAAGCGCCAGAGATCTGCGCGAAACCGCAAAGATGATTCCGTCCAACCGGCTGCTGGTCGAAACCGACGCACCGTTTCTGGCGCCCATGCCGCATCGGGGCAAGCGCAACGAGCCGGCCTTTGTGGCGGACACTGCGCGCTATCTGGCGGAATTTTTTAGTGAGACGCGCGAGGCTTTCGCCGCCCGCACCACAGATAATTTTTTCACCCTGTTCACCAAAGCGGACCGCGCCAATGCCCGGGCATAAAGTCACCATATTGGGTAGCGGTTCGTCGGGCGGTGTGCCGCGCATTGGCGGCGACTGGGGCGTGTGTGATCCGGATGAACCCCGCAACCGCCGCCTGCGCTGTTCCATTCTTGTGCAACAGGGCGAAACGACGGCGCTGATCGACACCTCGCCCGATATGCGCGAGCAATTGCTGGCGGCGAAGGTCAGCCATCTGCACGGCGTGCTGTACACCCATTCCCACGCGGATCAGGCGAACGGCATCGATGATCTGCGCATGGTGGTCATGAACATGCGCAAGCGCGTTAATGTGTATGCGGATGAAATCACGTTTGATGAACTGAATGCGCGTTTCGGCTATTGCTTTTCCCAGGCCGAGGGCAGCTCGTACCCGGCCATTCTGAACGGCCATCTGATCAAGGGGGCGGCGCGTGTCGAAGGGCCAGGCGGCGTCATCGAGGCCACGCCGTTCGAGGTTGATCATGGCGGCGCACATTGCGTCGGCTACCGTTTCGGAAATTTCGCCTATACGCCGGATGTCGTTGGACTGTCGGAAGAAGCCTTCGCCGCGATCAGCGGTGCGCAATGCTGGATCGTGGATGCGCTGCGCTACACGCCGCATCCCACCCACGCACATCTGGCGCGCACGCTGGAATGGATTGCGCGCGTGAAACCAAAACGCGCCGTGCTGACCAATCTGCACATCGATATGGATTACCAGACCCTGCTGCGCGAACTGCCCGAAGGCGTCGTGCCCGCCTATGACGGGATGGTGCTGGAGTTTTGAAAAATGTGTGAAATGTAAAAGGCGCGACATTGCGTTGACACGCCCAGTAATGTTTCTGTTTTGTTCTTGACAAAAGGATATAATTCCCATACAATGGCGCGAATAATCTCTTGCCCTTGTAGAGGCCGCCATGCCGCTCCCGGATATCATCCATACGCCAGCCTATAGACAGGCATTCAACCTGTATCTTCGCAAAGGCGTGCCTATTGAGCTGTCGTTGAAGGCGGCGGCCCAGGAACATCCAACCACGCACTACATTTGGCGCACGCGGGGCGACAACAAAGTGCGCGCCTCGCATGCCGCCAATAACGGCAAAGTGTTCGCATGGGACAACCCGCCGCTGGTGGGACATCCGGGGGAAGATTATAATTGCCGCTGCACCGCAGAACCCTATGTGCATGGCGAGAGTGAATTTGCCTATCAGGCGCTTACCAGCGAAGTGAATGATTCAAGCCCGAAATGGAAAAAACAAGATTTCGTAGCGCATGCGTTTAAGGGCGGGGGCGATGTGACGTTGTCCGGGATTGGCCATTTGCAGGATATCATCAACCACTATGCCTATCATTTGGGAGAGGCTGGAATATTTGAGGCTGTCAACAGACAAGTTATTGATGCAGCGCGAGCAGTGGGCAATGGCTATTTCCCCCACCCGTTTTCTAATAGCTACGATTTTACAGCCGTCTCATACCCGCACGGTGGGTCCACTGTGTTTGGTATCTTTAAGGGGTATGTTTCAGAAAAAAATGGCTTGATGAAGATTGATGGGACGGTCGAATATTTCTTCGACGATGCCTACACTGACCCGGTACGTATCAGGGATAGATTGCTTTTTGGCACATCTGATCCGGGAGAAGCCGCAGAAATTTTGCGGCGTATTACAGAAGATATAAGGCAATATTTGCGCGAGACATCCGACGCGGATTCGGTTCCGGAAATTTTGCGGCGCATTACGGCAATTATCGCTCAATATCTGCCAGCCACGCCCAGTGTGGAAGCTGTTTCGGAAATTTTGCGGTTCATTACAGATGGTGGCGGCAAGGTCTACGCGATCACCGGTCAGTGGCAGACAGAGTTGCATGCCGAGGCCAAGCGGAATAGAAATGAAAGCCGGTATAAATGGAATAAAGATGCGTAAAATATGGGGTTCTTTTCAATGTATTCCGGATTTGAGCGTTGACGCCAGTTCTGGCGCTGTAGTGCAGCACTCCGCTAAGGAGATACAGCACTGATAACAAAAGCGTTCAGATATGTATCCATGCAAATTCTGGAATGTTTTGAGCGTTTTCCATTGGCGGTAATCAATGTTGTCGTTCTCGCCATACTTGCGCAATTTGATCTGGTTCTGCCATCCAGCGAACGGCTGATTTTACTGGTATTCTTATATGGCGGCGCAATTTGGTTTGTCAGCGTCAGGCTTTACACGGAATCACATGGGCTAAGCCAGTTAGTCTGCTTCGTAATTAGCCTTGGCGCCTATCTGCCTGTGCTTTATGTGGCGACATCGTCACCGGCGGTTGGCGCCGCGATTTTAATCTGTGCGCTAGTGGTGCATTTTATTCTCAATTTCATTGCGTCATTAGTAAGCACGCGTACAGTACGCAATGAGATATGGCAGTTTTACTATCATTTCTGGGGCCATATTGGCAGGCTTATACCTATCGTCATTCTGTTATACATTATTGGAGCAACGATATTTTTTGCGCTCTATTATTTTTTTGGGATCTATATTAGCCACAACGAAACCGGGAGGTTGCATGGGATATTTGTTTTTCTATGTTTTCCCTTAATGGTATTGGCGGGGATTCCAAAAGTGCAAAAATAATTTACGATCAAGGCGTGGTTTGGTGATGATGACGGCATAGTGCTGGAGTTTTGAAAAATGACTGAAGTGTGGGAGCGGACCCGCGAAGACGGCTTTGTTATCAGCACGGACACGTCGCGTCTGGATATGTCATGGATAGTTGATTTTTTGAAGAATGAAAGTTACTGGGCCAATCATATTTCTGGCGCGGTCATAGAAAAATCAATCCGGAACTCAATCCCGTTTGGTCTTTATAATCCGGCAGGCAAACAATCGGGATTTTCACTGGTAGTGAGTGATCGGGCGCGCTACGCATGGCTTGGCGATGTCTGTATTGACAAGGCCTGCCGCGGGCGGGGCCTTGGCGTATGGCTGGTTCAAAATGTCTTGGCTTATCCTGAATTTGAGACAGTAAACCGTTGGGCGTTGCGCACCAAAGACGCGCATACGCTTTATGAAAAATTTGGCTTCCGCCGTACCGGAGATAGTGAAGGCCGCGCCATGGAATTGACGTGGCCCTGAAGCGCTCTCAGAATGACGAAACGGAAACTTTCAGCGTCCCTCACACATACGTGCTGCCCTTCATCCCCGTCGTCAGATCCTGGCGCAGTTTGACATTGACCAGCGCGGGTTTGCCCGATGCGAAGGCGCGCGTGAGCGCGGGGCGGATTTCTTCGGGGCGTTCGCAATATTCGCCGTGTCCGCCCAGCGCTTCGACAACCTTGTCATAGCGGGTATAGTTCAGCGTCGTCGCAATCATCCGGTTGGCGCCATAGGTGCTGGCCTGCGGACGCGCCATCTGGCCCCAGGCCGCGTCATTGCCCATGATGCCGACTATGGGCAGATTGAAACGCACGGCGGTGTCATATTCAAAACCGTTCAGGCCGAAGGAGCCGTCGCCATATATGATCAGTACACGTTTATCGGGTTGTGACGCCTGGGCGGCCAGCGCGAACGGCATGCCGACGCCCAGCGTGCCGAGCGGGCCGGGGTCCATCCAGCCATTTTCACCGGGAATGGGCAGCACCTTGGAGGCTTGCGCCACAATATCGCCGCCATCGCCGATCAGGATCACTTCCTTGTCATAGCTGCCCAGGAAATCACGCACTTCGCGGCACATGCGCAGCGGATCGACCGGGCTTTCATTTGAATTCAGGTTCTTCTCGTTTTCGGCTTCCAGCTTCGCCTCAATGGGCTTGAGTTCATCCAGCCAACCGGAGAAGTTCAGCACGATCTTTTCGCGGTCCATCATCTTGACGATGGAATTGAACGACGATCCCACATTGCCAACAATGCCCACATCCGCCGAACGGTTGGTGCCGATCAGGGTATTGTCGATATCAAGCTGAATGATTTTGGCGTTTTTCGGAATAGAATTGCCAAAGGACAGCCGGAAATCCAGCAGCACCCCGGCGCAGATGAACACGTCGCAGTTTTTCATTGCGTCCCGGCGCGAACGGTTCAGCAGATAGTTGGACCCCGGCGGCACCATACCGCGCCCCATGCCGTTGACATAGGTAGGGATATTGGTGCGGGCCAGGAAATCATTCAGCGGGCCGGAAGCGTTCGACCATTTGACGCTGGTGCCGGCCATCAGCACAGGGCGCTTGGCCTTGGACAAAATCTCCAGCGCTTTGCGGCAATCGTCCTCGTCCGGCAGCATTTGCGGGGTAGGGCGATAGGTCGGGAAGCGCACATCCTCAAAGTTTTCCACGGTGCCCATCAGCACATCCATGGGAATTTCCAGGAACGATGGGCCCGGATTGCCCGACGTCGCATGGCGCACGCCCATTTCAATATAATCGGGAATACGCTTCGTGTCGTAGCACGCGTCAGACCATTTGGTGATCGGGCGCATCATGCTGACGCAATCCATTTCCTGAAGCGAGCCCTTGCGCGCCGCGCTGAACGGGCCCTGGCCGCCGATCACCAGAATGGGGGAATTGGCGCGCCAGGCATTGGCTACGCCCGTCACACCGTCGGTGACGCCGGGGCCAGCGGTCAGTACCGCACAGCCGATACTGCCCGGGTTCAGCCTGCTCCACGCGTCCGCCGCATGCACTGCCGCCTGTTCGTGGCGCACATCGATGACGGGAATGCCTTCGTCCATACAGCCGTCATATATCGCCATGACATGGCCGCCACACAGAGTGAATACGCATTCAACTCCCGCCTGTTTAAGCGCCCGAGCCGCCAGTTTGCCGCCATGAATTGCTGACATGTGAGTCTTCCCCGATTATGGTTATGTTTGACGCATAGAATAGATGGCAGTCGAGGGGCAATGCAATCGCCCAATTCATCAAAACAGGAGAACCCGCATGTTACTGGATAAAAATCAGAGCTGCCTGATCGTGATCGACATTCAGGAACGCCTGGCCCCGGCGATGTTTGACGGCGGCGCGGAAGCAATCCGCAATGCCGGAATTTTGATGCAGGCGGCCAAACGTCTGGGCGTGCCGGCCCTGGTGTCGGAGCAATATCCGCGCGGATTGGGGCGCACGGTGCCGCAACTGGCGGAATTCATGCCCGCCGACGGGCCGGTGGAAAAGGTCGAATTTGCTTGCCCCAGCAATGCCGGGTTTGCCGGCAGGCTTAAGGCGTTAGGCAAGAAACAAGCGGTAATTGCGGGCATGGAGGCGCATATCTGCGTATTGCAGACGGCGCTGAAGCTGCGCGAAGAGGGGTTTGACGTATTTGTTGCCGCTGACGCGGTGGCGTCACGCAAACAAACCAGTATGGATCACGCCTTCGCGCGGATTGAGGATGCTGGCGGGGCCATCATCACCACGGAAATGGCGGTGTTTGAATGGCTGGAACGGGCGGGGACGGACGATTTCAAGATTTTGTCCAAGTTGATCCAGTAAGATTCGGTCTTTCCGCCTTTTGATTTGCCGATAGCCTGGCTTTGAGTCTCCCCTTTTGCGCGCTGACCATGGTGGCGGACTTTAAAAATCGTCGCATACTCCCTGTCCGGCCCCGGCAACGCATCGAAAATCCGTTTAAAAACAATATGTTTTATCCACCCGCGGAACCGCTTGAACTGCGTGTTCCCAGTTGCCACAAGACCCAGGCAGTTCATGCCAGGGGCTGTCTGTTCGCGCTATCCAAAGCACGGCCTCCTGAAACAGGCACCGGTTACTGCAGGTGCGCCCCGGGGGGGGGGTCGCGTATATTTCGGCAGTATGTCAGGTTCACTTGCACAGAACAAACAGGGGCCGCAAAGGCCGGTATTTACAGGCGGAACTTTAATCCAGATAGAATGTAATGGTATGATTTGCTGCGGTTTGTGTTTTATTCTTTGCGTTTAATCACTTGCCACAGGTGCCGGGACAGGGTGGTGCGGCGTATCTGTATCCCCCTGAGCGATGCGATGCACAACTGGGCGTTTAAAGTACATTTTCTAACGAATGTTTGACGTTTAGGGTGGTACGATTTTATTTATTAATAGTATCATAAATTTTTGGTTTATCAATTTTGCAAATGAGAGTGAATACTATGACAGACGCCACCATTGGACATGACGATTCCGGATTGGACATGCCGACCTACGCGCCACTGCGCTTTCCATTTGAAACGCCGCCGGCGTTCGGTGAATTCATGCAGGTCACGCCGGAAATCTACTGGTTGCGCGGGGCACTGCCCATGGCGCTTAATCACATCAATATCTATCTCATTAAGGATGGCGATGGCTGGACGGTGCTGGATACCGGCGTGGGCAGCAAAGATATTCAACAGGCCTGGGCCAGGATGATTGACGCCCTTGGGGGTGGTCCGATCAAAAAAGTGATCGTGACCCATTTTCATCCTGATCATGTTGGCAATGCAGGCTGGTTCTATCGCGAATATGATGCGCCGCTGTGGATGACACGCACGGAATTACTGATGGCGCGCGTGTCTACGTCTTCGAACGGTCCGATGAGTTCGAATGCGCCGGAAGCGGAGGCGTTTTACCGTGCCTCCGGGTTTAACGATGAACAGATTGAAGCCTATAACCAGCGCCGGACGCGCGGCTTTGCGTTCACGTCCGAAGAAGTGCCGTTCAGATATCACCGTATTCAGGACGGTGAGAAGATCATTATAAACGACACCGCCTGGGAAGTGGTTGTAGGCCGCGGCCATTCACCGGAACATGCCTGCCTCTATTCCGCCCATCACAAAATTCTGTTCTCGGGCGATCAGGTGCTGCCCAACATCACCACCAATGTCAGTGTCATGCCCGGCGAGCCGGAAGCGGACCCGTTGAAGGAATGGATCGAATCTCTGGCCGCTATCCGCGACCGCCTGCCCGACGATGTACTGGTGTTACCGGCACACAACCGGCCATTTTATGGTCTGCATGCGCGTCTTACTGCGCTGATCGATGGGCATGAGAAAAATCTGCGCGAATTGCATGCCTTGTGCGCGGAACCCAAACGCGCCATCGACGTATTTTCGGTTCTATTCAAGCGCAAAATCGACAACGAAATACTGTTCATGGCGACGGGTGAAAGCTATTCACACATTAATTGCCTGGTGCAGCGGGGAAAGCTGGCGCGTGAGGTGGATGCGAACGGCATCGTCTATTTTCGTCAGACGGACGTAAAGCAGGACCGAGACGTAAAAGCCGCTGAATAGATGGGGACTGTTCCCTCAGATATTTGCTTTTAGCCTGGCTTGAGGCCCGGTTCTTTCAGGTGAGACCTCGTTTCCAATAAGAATATGGTAACCACCGCCCCGTATGCTGATTTCAGCCGTGTAATAAAAACAGCGAGAGTCGAATCAAGGGATGCAAGTAGAAGCGCTGTGGAAATTCCTGGAATCACTTTTTACCGGGTGGACCCTGAGTGAAAGTCTGGTTAGCGGCCCAATACAGGCGCTGCATACACCGTTGACCGCGATGATAGCGGCGGGCGTATTATTGTTTGTGGCTGGCGCGGGTATAATCTGGTTTGTCACCCGCCGTATCTGGCCAGCCCATAGGCTGATTCTGATGGCAAGCAAGGCAGTTGAGGGAGCCGCCGATCAGGCGGCCTTTACAGCCAGCTTTCCCCGCTTCGACCGGGCAATCAACGAGACGCCGTTGTTGCGCCGCCCCTGGGGTCAATTTCGGGCGGGCATAATTGTCCCTCCACAAAGTGCGCGCGCCGCGGTCCGCCATAATTTGCGGGCCGGCGACTATCTGCATCTTGAAGGTCTGGAAGCAGGTGGATTTAATTTCCGGTTTTTTAAAAGCTGGCCCAGTTTCTTCCTCGGCATGGGAGCTTTTCTCACACTGCTGGGAATTACGGCGGATATGCATCTTGCTAGTCAGGTGGTGGTTTTGTCCGCCACCACATGGGACGCAATGCTGGCGGGCCTGGCGACCAAAGTCCTGCCTTTGCTGGCGGGCATGAGTTCAGGCCTGGCCCTGGCTGCAACTTTCCACTGGGCGGAACACCGCCTTAGCAGAGACTTGCAGCGCTTGAGTCAGGCCCTTGAGGAACGGATCCAGTTTTCCATCACCAGGCCCGTGACCGGGGACTATACGCAAATAACCGGTGCCGTCCGCGTTTCGCCAGAGGCCACCGCGGAAATGTCCATGCTGCCGGAACAGCTTCGCACTCTCTCGCAGGAAATTGTCACAGCACTTCTGCGCGTTGAAAAACAGATGACGGAAACCATGCCGGGGCGTATCGGCGACGCCATGCAGCCGCTTTCGGAAGCCCTTGATATGCTGGGCAAACGGCTATCGGATTCCAACGCAGAGGCGCTGCGTCAGGCGGTTGGCGAACTGTCTCAGGGGCTTCATGCTCGGGCTGTCGAAGATTTGGATGCGCTGTCCAGCGCATTGACGCAGGCGCGCTCCGGCCTGGAAGACGCCGGTATCTCGCTGCGGGACGCTAGCTCCCACGCCAGCGAGAAACTCAACATGGCAGGCGAGGCGCTGGCTGAGCAAATGGGCCGCGCCAGCCAGCAGGCGCAACAGGCGTTTAGCCCGCTTCCACAGCAGGTAGCGCAGTTGGGAAATATGCTGGAGCAGTTCAATGACGGGCTCTCACGGCATGGAGACGCGGTTGCGTCCTCCGCGCAAACCGCGCAGCGCGCGATAGAGGCTATGGATGAAATTCTGGCGCGCCCGCGCGAGTTTGCGCCAGGGTCCGCCTATCCAGTTATGACGCAGCCCCAAATGCCCGTGATGGATATTATGATGGTAGAAGATTTGTCGCGCGCCGCACGCTATATGACGTCATCGGTTGACGCCGCATCCGACGCGCGCCGTTTACTGAAAAGCCTAGGCGGCCGTTTACGCCAGCCAGCTACCAGTTTGATCGCAGAAGACTGGGGGCAGCACCGGGAGATGATGACAGACCCCGGTGACGTTCTGGGCGAAGTGCTGGAGAATTTCCGTGATGGCGCAAACCGGCAACGGGCCAGTCTCGACGCCGCTCTCGAGGAGTTGGAAAACCGTCTGGAACGCCTGTTCCGCGATCTTGACGCCGGTTCGTCGCAACTTGATGGCGCCATTCAATACATGCGGCGGCATGCGCTTACTGGTTCGGCCCCGGCGGCAGGCGATTCGCCTGGCGCCAATGAAAGTGACAATGCCGCCTGAATAGGTTGAAGCATATTGCTCTAAAGGCCTGGCCAGATTATCCCATGAATCTAACTGCAATGCGGTTCAAACTGACCAAATGTTGCTTTAGTGATATTTACGGAAAATACCGACTAGGCGCCCCTGTACTGCGACCTGATCGGGACCGCATATGCGCGTCTTGTAATTGGGATTGGCTGGTTCGAGCGCAATGGACGCGCCCTTGCGCCGCAGCCGCTTCAATGTTGCCTCCTGGCCATCCACCAGCGCTACGACAATAGCTCCATTTTCAGCTGAGTCGCATTGTTTGACGATGGCGATATCGCCATCAAAAATGCCCGCATTGATCATCGAATCACCTTGCACTTCAAGCGCGTAATGCTGTCCTGTGCCAAGCATATCGGAAGGAACGCCCATCATGGTTGAGCGGTCCTCCAGCGCCTCAATAGGCGTGCCGGCCGCGATACGCCCGATCATTGGAATATTGATGATGGTGTTCTCATTGTCGGCGCCAGTTGGGTTGCCGACGCCTGAGAAGGCGCTGCGGCTGCCTTCGATCACATTCGGCGAAAAGCCCCGGCTGCGCCCACTTTGGGCCATCGTCTCCGGTAGCCGCAAAACCTCCAACGCCCGGGCGCGATTGGGCAGGCGGCGTATAAAGCCGCGTTCCTCGAGCGCGTTGATCAACCGGTGAATGCCCGATTTCGATTTAAGATCCAGCGCGTCTTTCATTTCGTCAAACGAGGGGGAAACACCGCCCTCGCGGATGCGTTCATTAATGAAGATCAGTAACTCATATTGTTTATTGGTCAGCATAGCAGGATACATCCTTCCGGAACAAAATAGAAACTCGCGATTTTGTTCTATTTTGGTTCATGGAATGTGTCAAGCCATAAGAACAAAAAAAAGTTTCAGGATTCCAGTTCGCTGTCCCAATACAGATAGTCAACCCAGCTCTGGTGCAGATAGTCCGGCGGAAAAGCGCGGCCAGACCTTTGCAAATCCTGGTTAGTCGGGCGGAATGGCTGACGCCGCAGGTGCATGCCGCACTCCGAATCCAGCTTCGCCCCTTTGCGCAAATTACAATGTGAGCATGCGGCAACGACATTTTGCCATGTCGTGCGTCCGCCGCGCGAACGCGGCACGACATGATCAAACGTGAGTTCTTCTCTGCTGGTGCAGTATTGGCAGATAAAACCGTCCCGTAAAAACAGGTTAAATCGCGTAAAGGCGGGATAACGTGCAGGTTTTACATAGCGTTTGAGTGACACCACACTCGGCAACGCCATCTCAAAAGTAGGGCTATGCACTTTATGCTCATATTCGCTCACGATGTTTACGCGGTCGAGAAACACTGCCTTGATTGTGTCCTGCCAGGACCAGAGCGAGAGTGGAAAATAGCTCAACGGCCGGTAATCCGCATTGAGAACCAGCGCGGGGCAAGAATCAACTGATGCCTTGATACTGTTCATAAGCATGCACAATCCCGCCAGTCGAGAGCCAGAACCAGGCTAGAAGGAAAAGCTAATGCATCTTCCGCCGAGATCTGATCTGTGCCGCATCCATTTTAGAACCCTTGGTCAGGTCCGCCCGGGCGAGGCCGGAAATTTCGTGCTGCGGCGCTAGATAGCTGTTTGAGTATACCTTCGATACCACTTCTTCGCAGTAATTCTTTACAGTTTAATGTGATTCTGCAATAGCGCCGGAAAATCAATAGGTTTTGCAACGGCTACGGTCTGCGGTGCAGGGCCGCGATACAGTGCTAATCAGTGCAGCTTACCGCGCACGTCGCTGATGCTTTGCTCTATCAGTTCGCGCTCTTTTTCCGAATTCAACTGAGAGGAAATCAAGGTGCGGGCCGCAGAGACTGCTGCGTCAACGGCTGCTGCGCGCACCTCCTGGATTGCCTGGGTCTCTGCCTGGGCAATTTTTTCTTCTACCATTTTGCTGCGCCGTTCCGCCTGAGCCGCCAGCGCGGCCTGCATGTCCCTGGAATGCCGTGCGGCTTCCGCGCGGGCTTGTTCGACAATCTCCTCTACTTCCTTCTCGGCATTCGCCGTACGCCGTTGATAGCTGGCGAGCAGGGCCTGTGCTTCGTCACGCAGCCGTCTTGCAGCTTCCAACTCATCGGCTATTTCCTTGGCGCGTTTGTCCAAAGCTTCGCCAACCATGGCAGGCACCTTGAGATAGACAACCACCCCCACAAATAGAACGGTGGCGATGGCTACCCAATTGGCGGGGTCATAGAAATAGTCCATGGCTTAATCCTTGCCGGTAGTGACGGCCGCATCAATGGCGGCATTCAGCGCCGCGCTATCCGGGCGGGCGCCCAGCAGTTTATCGACAATTGCGGACGCCGTTTCAGCGGCTATCTGCCGGACATTGGCCATGGCTGCAGTTTTTGCAGTGGCAATCCGCAATTCAGCCTCGACAGCACGTTTGGAAGTGCTTTCCTGCATTGCGGCCTTTTCACGGTCCGCTTCTTCAGTCAGCCTTTGGCGTGTTTCCGCAGCAATGGCATGCGCCGAGGCGCGCGCCTCGGCCAGCGCCGCTTCATACGCTTTTAGCGCATCTTCGCCCTGACGTTTCAGGGAGGCGGCCTGATCGAGATCACTGGCAATAACGTCACGGCGGCGTTCCAGCGTTGTCGCGATGCGTGGCAAGGCCACCCGCGCCATTATCAGATAGAGCAGCGTGAACGTAATCGCCAGCCACACAAGTTGCGGCGCGAAATCTGCAAAGACTAATTGCGGCATAGGCCCAACTTCCTAAGTGAGTGGTGTATCAGACCACGAACAGCAGGAACAGCGCCACCACCAGGCCAAACAGGCCGGTCGCTTCGGCGAGCGCGAAGCCCAGCAGCAGGTTTGGAAACTGTTGTTGCGCGGCAGCCGGATTGCGCAGCGCGCCGGCCAGATAATTGCCAAAAATATGGCCAATGCCGACGCCTGCGCCCGCAAGTGCGATGGCGGCAAGGCCCGCGCCGATATATTTTCCTAAAAGTGCTGCTGCTTCTGCTTCCATGACTTTAAGTCCTCTTTGTAAACCGCCCAGACGGGCTTTGCTGATCCAAAACATTTTCAGCCTTCGCGGAATCACCTGGTGCCGCGAAAGCGCCCGAAAATGCGTTCAAATAAGAACCAGAGCATTTTCTATCGGGATGGAAATGCTCTGGCTTTTTTCCTGGTTGCGTTTTCAAGAAAACGCGTTGGTGACAGGCGTTTTCCTCAATGCAAATGTAGCGCGTCGTTGAGATAGATACAGGTCAGCACCGCAAACACATAGGCTTGCAGAAATGCGACCAGTATTTCGAGGCCGATAAAGGCGACTGAAAACGCCAGCGGCAGCCAGCCCCCGAGAAAACCCAACATCACGATGAAGCCGCCAAACACCTTCAGCATGGTGTGCCCCGCCATCATGTTGGCGAACAGACGCACGGACAGGCTGATCGGGCGGCTCAAATAAGAAATAACTTCGATCACTACGATCAGCGGCAACAGGACTGCGGGCACCCCGTGTGGCACAAACAGTTTGAGATAGCCGACGCCATGTTTAATGAAGCCAAGCACCGTCACCCCAATGAACACAAGACTGGCCAGCGCAAAGGTCACGATGATGTGGCTTGTGACTGTGAACGAATATGGAACCATCCCCAGCATGTTGGTAAACAGCACAAACATGAACAGGGTGAACACAAAGGGAAAAAATTTCTGACCTGCCGCGCCGACGGTGTCGCGCATCATATTGGCGACGAATTCGTAACTGAGCTCCGCCATGGATTGCCACCGGCTGGGAACCAGAGCGCTGCGGCGCATGCTTAAAGACAGAAAAAGGGTAATCGCGCTCAGCGCTATCACCATGAACAGGCTGGAATTGGTGAAGGATACATCAATGCCGCCCGCTTCCATTGGGATGAAGCGGCGAATTTCGAATTGCGCCATCGGGCTGTGGGCAAATGGATCGTGCGTTTCAGTGCTCAAGACCGTTTCCTTGACTATCCTCTACCATGCTGGCCTGTTCCGTACCGTCCGGCGCCATCATGTCCGATTTTTGCGCGGCGTTCATTGCGTTCGCCGTGCGAATTACATTCAAAATTCCCGCCGCTATTCCAAGAAAAAAGAACACCAGCAACAACCATGGACTGGTGCCAAACAGCCAGTCCAACCCCCATCCCAGACCGCCCCCCGCCACCACGGCGGAAACCAGATCCGCACTCAGACGAAGCGCCGTACCCATAGCGCCGGCCCGTGCGCCGGCGGCTCCGGATTCAGGCGCATTGGCACGCCGTGCTGCGGCCAAACGGGCCGCAAAACTACCATCAGCCGGGGGCTCCGGGAAATCAGTCATTGCCGACACCGCCATCATTTGTCCGCAAAACACGAGCCCCCCAAATGACGCGGCGGCCCCGTTATAAAGGACCGCCAGCAGTTGCGCCGGACACTAGTTGCGGACATGCCGGGTGTCAATCCCGGAATAGGCCAAAAACAATGAAAATGACGCGGGTTTTTGTGCGATTTCAGCGGTTGTCCGATTCCCGAAATGGCGCATGGCTGACCGCTCCTGCGCCATGACCGCGTGGGGGGCCATTCCTTCGGACCAGCCTGTTAAACCACCTGAGGGCATTGCACGCCACGATGGCTGAATCTGTGCCGGAATCGGCGTGGTCGTCGTCAGCTACTTGCGCTATGCGATCACGGACACGTTTCTCTGTATTCGGGAGATCTGACCTGAGACCCAAAAACTGGACCGCTTATAATTGGAGTTTTCCGCTAATATTTCCCGGGCCGGGGAGTGGAAAATGACCCGCTGCGCCAGCGCTCGCGCAGAGAGTGAAGGCATCGAGGTTATCGCACGCTCAGAAGAAGTTTATTTTACTGCAGGGCACAGACGGCGTTCCGGTGGCGCAATAGCGCGTTTCTTCTCGACGTTGACTTCGTCTTCTGTTGCTGTGACTCAGGCACCCCTCGCGCGTAACGTGCGGTTGATTCGAAGACCTGAGCCTGATATTCTGGCCGCCCCAGCAGCGGGAGAGCGTGTCATCATCGAATCCTTGTTTAGCCCCCCGGAAATGGTACAAGACGAGCGGCCCGGATATGGAGCAGCGATCCTCATATGTTATTAAAAAGTCTGATCTTACAGTCCAGAAAATTACAGATAGGGCGCAAAGACCGGGGCCCACGTGCACGGGATATTGGCGACAGGGCAGGGAGCGTTGTGCGCGCGACGATGTCTATAAAAATACACTGCCGTGACAGGTGTTAACGTGGAAGTGCACTGTCTGATTCAGAAAAAACGGTTTAGCTGGGGTGTGTACGGTTGATTCGAAATGCGCGTGAACTTGATGCCGGACAGTTGCTGGAATGCGATATATGTATTGCAGGGGCGGGTGCGGCTGGCATTACCCTGGCGCGCGAATTGTCGGCCAGCAAGCTTCACGTAATTATGCTGGAAAGTGGCGGGCTGGATTTTGACGGGGAAGTGCAGGCCCTGTATCAGGCGCAACTGAATAGTGATATTTATAATGATCCTGAAACGAGTCGGTTACGTTTCTTCGGCGGGTCTACAAATCACTGGGCAGGTAATTGCGGGCCGTTGGACGCCATTGATTTTGAAGCACGGCCCTGGTTACCCCATAGTGGCTGGCCATTTAGCCGGGCGGATCTGGACCCCTATTATGAAAAGGCCCAGACATATTGTCAGTTGGGGCCATTCAATTATGACGCAGACTATTGGAGTAAGCAGCGCGGCCACGCAGCGCTACCGCTTGACCCCAAAACAACCATAACCGGAATTGCGCAACCCAGTCCGCCTACCCGATTTGGAGAAGTCTACCGTAGCCATATTGGCGACAGTCAGAATATTCAAGTCTATTTGAATGCAAATCTGATCGACATTACCCTGCATCCTGATGGCCACAGGGTTGAGTCGGTGCTCGCTGGCCAACTGGACGGAAAGCGTTTTCAGGTTAAGGCCCGATTATTTGTTCTCGCACTTGGCGGGATCGAAAATGCGAGAATGTTGTTGAACTGCGATAAGGTTCATCGCGGTGGGGTTGGCAATCACCATGATCTGGTTGGGCGTTATTTCATGGACCATCCTGTTGTGTCCGCCGCGACGTTCTTTTTATCCGATCCCAAGATTGATCTGGGATTGTATCGCGAAGAACCGCCAGTTTCGGCGTTGGCGGGGAGCACATCGGCTGCTTATGGATATCTCAAATTATCTGATACAGTCCTGCGGCAACATGGCTTGAACAATGTAAGAGCGCCGATATTGCGGATTAACCGCTTCACGGCATCCGACGGCGTCGAGTCCTTTCACATACTTTCAAGTGCGCTTGGCCAGGGTGAAGTGCCGGGCGGTTTGAGTGTGCATATAGGTAATGTGGTGCGCGACTTTGATATGGTCATCGAGGGGATATCCCGAAGGGTTTTCGATACTCGATTGTTTGAGTCCGCTAATGATATGAACTTCCTGTTTAGCGACGTCATGATAGAACAGCGTCCGGAGGCGTCAAATCGCGTCTCCCTCTCGTTAGAGCGCGACCGGCTCGGTTTACGCAAAGCCATTGTCGACTGGCGTCTTGCCGATGCGGATAAGGAAAACCTATGGCGCGTCATAGAACTGATGGCAAAAGAATTTGGGCGCGCTGGATTGGGCCGTATTAGAATTGAGGGTGAACATGGAGGCCGGACATTCGGCGAGATGCTTAGCTTTGGAGACCACCATATGGGTACGACGCGGGCCCATAAAAATCCGCGCCATGGCGTAGTTGACGGCGATCTAAAAATACACGACGTAGCAAATCTCTATGTCGCCGGCAGTTCTGTATTTCCGACCGGGGGGCATGTGCCGCCGACTCTGACTATTGTGGCGCTGGCCATCAGAATGGCTAACCACTTCCGCCAAATAACCGGGAAGCGATGAAAGTGAAATTGCAGCGAAGGCAGTTTATGTCTGTATTGCTCGGGATTGGGGCCACCAACCTTTTGGCTGTACCGTCGCAGACAGTTGGAGCCGTCGCGGCGCCAAGTCGTACCGCCTTACAAAGCGTGCGGCGAGTGGGGGAAGCGTATTTACGGTTACGGCCGACGGAATCTGAACGCGAAATACTGCGGGCAGCGCTGTTTTGTAACTTGCGGCAAACATGCAATAATGTGCCTACTGGCGATAGCGCGTCGCATTTAAACAGCGAGCTGCGAGCATTAGTTGAGGACGATTTTGCTTCAGGCCGCACCGTTCTACTTGATGGCTGGGTGCTTTCAGAATCTGAATGCCGGTTGTGCGCACTTCACGTTGTGGGGTGATCTGTTCCCTATAGCTTCGTGTTAAGGGGACATTTCCAAATTATTTTTTCTGGTCACGCGTCTTTGCGCGCGATAGGTCCTCTCCTGTCCGCATTGCGAAAGGCGAAAAATCATTTTCGATTAGTCTTCCGGATCGTTCCTGGCGGATCAGCCAATATAAAGCCCACATGGCCCCAATCAACCCAAAAAGTAGAAGTAACCTTTCAATCATGTCGCTGGCAGTCGCCCCCACCCGATGTTGGTAACCATTTATTGCCGTATTGTACAATATAGATTAGGCAGGAAGTAGTTAATATTATTGGCAACGTGCGGACTGGTTTGGAATGTTCGGAATTGTTATATCCCTATGGCTAATAGCTATTACGCTGCTAGTTCTGTTCCAGCCTGCTTTAGGCCCGGTTGCATATTATTTGATTGTTTGGATGCATCCGGAAGAACAAATGTATGGTGGCCTCTCGTTACGCTGGACATTTCTCATAGCGTTGACATCTCTGATTGGCTTTCTCTTTATGGGAAAAGGCCGCCAAGTTCCTAAAAGTTCTCTCGTGATTTTCGTAATACTACTCATGCTGTGGTATTTCGCATCTGCTTTGGTAAATGATGTTACGGATGAAGAATTTTCATTGGCGACAGATTTCGCAAAAGTTGTTTTGATGTCTTTGATCACGGCGTGCGTCATGAATACGCGAGCCCGGATTCATACCCTCATATGGATAATCGTTATTTCAATAGGCATGGTTAGTCTTCGTACGGGCCTGATAACGATCGTATCCGCTGGGGGCGCCGTCGTAATAGGCCCAGATTTTTTGGGACATACCAACGAGTACGCACGTTTTGTTATTTATACATGGCCGTTGATGATCTTTTTGTCGCGGCACTCGGCGCATTATTACGTGCGCGTGGGTTTTGCAGCGCTTAGCGTTATCTCAGTGTTAGCCCTGATTGGAACGAATTCGAGGGGCGCCTTTGTCGCATTCGCGGCGATGTGCGGTGTCTTGTGGCTTTTCCAAAATAAGAAAATTCGAATTGCACTACTGGCCTCATTGCTCGCAATGGGTGCCTATTTTGCGGCCCCCGAGAAGCGGATGGAAAGCTTCAGTAACCGGGCTGCCACGATCGAGAATGCCGATGAAGACACATCGTTTGTCGGCCGGACGGAAGCATGGGTATTTGGTTGGGATTATGCCCTCGACCATCCGATTTTTGGCGGCGGTCCGAATATATTTGAAAGGGTGCACAAAACGGCTTCACATAGCAATTATTTTGAAGTGCTTGGGGAGACCGGATTTGTCGGCTTAACCATTTATGGTGTTATCGCGATTTTGGCGTTTGCTACGATACTGCGGATTCGCAAACTGACAAAGGGTATTCCTGACCTGATATGGGCGCACGATCTGGCCTTCTTTATTATGATTTCACTTGTTGGATATTTTGTCGGGGGACTTGTCAAGAACCACGGCTTCAACGAATATTACTATATGTTGCTTGGTATTCTGATGGGAACGGAGGTTGCGGTAAGGAATTATCTCATTGCACACGCCGATGGTGAACGTCAGAACGTCGACTCAAGCGCAAAAAATGCCCCGGCGCAAGTATACCGAAACTAGAGGGTGGCTTTGACGGTACGTATTACTATCCATCTGGATGGCGAATATTGCCTGCGGATTGCCGATTCCGCTATCAACGGTGCTTGTCGTTATGACGCCTGAACAGGTGCTATCCAGCCATCAGTGTCAATATTCCCGAGAAATTTCATGGAGGACATCTTTTAGGTTTAAGAAGTATAAATCTATGACAATCACGGACAACACATTGTGACAGGGCAAACGTGACCGAGATTCTATTCGATAAAATATTGCGGACGCTGGAACTACTGGTTCAGACGCCAAACGGTGAGGCGCGGCGCGGGCAACTAAATCTGACATCTATTTATGAAGAGGACGGTGATTTCACTCTGCAGGGTATGGGTATAATTTCCAATCGGGAGCACCGCTTTCCCCTGACCCAGGTGCTGGAAATCATTGATGTGGAAAGCGGCGAGAATGTCGATATCGCTGAATTTCGCGCCGAACTGGCTGCACATCCGAAATCCTCATAGAAGGTTCATCCGACCGTCAGGGCCATTTCCACCAGACGGCGCGACAAATCAGGAAGTGAAAGTTTCAACGCCGCCTGCTGACCATGGGTTGACATTTTGGGCCAGGTCTTGGCGATCACATCAACGACTTTG
>JAUSQH010000170.1 GCA_030652895.1 Alphaproteobacteria bacterium | reverse complement strand
TTGCGCAAAAGCTTGAAGACAGGCTGGAGCGGCTTAACGCCGATCCCCGGTTAGACCCGAGACAAAAAACACTCGTAGTCAATAACCCACTGTTCAAAAAAGACATCGAAACCTTCAAGGCGCGCGCGGCAAAAATTGATAGTGTTGATGAATTATTCAAAGATTACAGACTTTTGAAGATAGTGCTCGAGGCTTACGATCTGGATTCCGAAATCGACAAAGCTGGTTTTATCAAGAAAATTCTGACCGGCGATCCGGCCGATAAAGACGCACTGGTCAATCGGGTAAATGACAGCCGCTACCGTGAGCTTGCACTGGATATTGGCCTCTTCAACGGCGTAAAGGGAATAAAAAGCTCCGCCTTCGCATACCGGCTTGAAGCCAAACTCGCGCAAACCCGTTTTGAACATAATGTGGATGACGAGTCACCAGGTGTCCGCGCCGCATTGCGCTTCCGGGCATTAGCCCCAAAAATAAAATCGCCGTATGATATCTTATCCGATCCGGTGCTTCGCGACGTAGTGTTGAAAGCCACCGGGATTCCGCTTGAAATAGTACGCCAACCCGTTGAATCACAGGCCCGGGTGCTGGAAAGCCGCGTAAAATTTGATCTGCTCTCAGATCCAAAATACGCCGACCGCCTCATCCAGAGATATCTGGCCAATTTGGCGGCCAGTGCACCTTCCCAAAGTGGTAACAGCTATCTGGTCAGCCTGTTCGTGTGACGCATACGAAAATAAAGGCGTGGGAACCGACTAGGTGGCCCCCACGTTACGCAACGCAACAATACCAAACTTACGCCGTGATCACTGACCGAACGCCTATTAGAACGTGCGTGCTTTTTGGACGACCTTGGACATTGTCGTCACACGATCGTTAAGAGGCGCATAGGCGTTCTTCATTGCAGTCATGCCCAGGTCATTGACCTTGGTCGCCTGATTTACGATCTGATCAAACACTGACCGGGAATAGTCGCCGTGCAGCGTGAAAAATTCCTGTGGTGATTTGGCGGACATCAGGCCCTTGCTGGCCTTCACGCCATCTTCAATGACCTGCTTGGCAAAGCTCAGGGATTCACCGCCCAAAACCTCAAGCCCTTTTGTCGCGGCAGTCATGCTCTCAACAAAGGCCTCGATATTTTCCTTGTTCATTTCGACCGTCCGTTCAACGCCTTTTTGTAAGGCTTCAAGTGTCGGAGGGTTAACACCATTGAGGCCTGCAAAGCCGTTAACGGTATCGCCAATCGTGTCATTCTCTACGGTTTTCTTTGATTTCGTCGTCATTTGGGTAGCCTCCAAGTGTGAGTCCGGGGTGCATTAGACGCTATGTTGCGATGCAGCAATATTATATTTAGGGGCACCAGGACGCGAGGTCAAGCCATTTTTTTGTGCAGCGCACAAAAATTTATGAGAACAAATCATATTTCTTTTGTGGAGAACAACCAAGGCTACCGTAATCGAAATTTATTCATGAGAGTTGATTGATACTATTGCGGCCGGATTATCACAATAAATTCGCTTTTTCTCTTTCCCGAAGAATAAAATAAAAACATTAATGTATTTAGAATAATGGTAAATTTTTCTTCTGAATTGAAAGTATAGTGTGATATTGCCGCAATTAATAAATCGATTTGCGCAACAAATGAGCAATTTGAAGCAATCTATTTCGATATTGCCCTAGATAAGTCATTTTACATATAGACACGGATTCCGCCTTTCCTTAGTCTCAGTTCCAGATGATTCGTTCTGAATTCGTGGTATTCGTCAATATCTTATCTGCCGTAAAGATTTTTGAAAGTTTATGCGCTGACAATCGGGCAAATGAAATCTGCTGACAAATAACCCTGATTAATGTCTGAATAGAAAATCTAAAGCCTCCCATGGCATCCTGACCTGGGGCGAAAGCAAGGACAGTCAATGATCCGCAAGACGTTCAGCAAAAATCGCTATCCTCGGGGGTTGGCCTCATCCTTGGTCCGGGGTGTCGCCGGACTAGGCGTTGTCGCCTTACTGGTTGCGGCCGCTCCGGTCGAAGCGCGGCAATATGCGGCGATCATTGTCGATGCGGAGAGTGGCGCGGTTCTGCACGCCGAAAATGCTGAACTGCGAAATATACCTGCGTCGCTTACCAAGATGATGACTCTCTATCTCACCTTTGAGGCGATACGTACCGGACGGCTGACGCTGGATACGAAAATACCCGTTTCGCGCCACGCGGCGGAACAGCCCCCGACCAAGCTTAATCTTAGGTCCGGAAGCAGTATCCGCGTGGAAGACGCAATCTTGGCTGCGGTTACCAAATCCGCCAATGACGCCACGACTGTTTTGGCCGAAGCCGTTGGTGGCACCGAGTGGGCGTTTGCAAGAAAGATGACCGAAAAAGCCAGCACCCTTGGCATGACGCGGACGCAATTTCGCAATTCGACCGGTCTGCCCGATGCGCAGCAGGTAACGACCGCCCGGGACATGGTCATTCTGGCACAGGCGCTCTATTCACACTTTCCCGAACGCAGCCATTATTTTTCGACCACGGAGTTTCGTTGGGGCAAGAACCGCTACCACAATCATAACCGCCTGCTTGGCACCTATCGCGGGGTTGACGGCATCAAAACCGGCTATACGAATGCATCGGGATTCAACCTTGTTACGTCGGTCCGTCGTGACGGCCGTCATATCTATGCGGTGGTTATGGGTGGACAGACTTCCTATTCACGTGATCAGCAGATGCGAAAACTGCTTGACCGCACCTTTGCAAAAATAACTCCGAATGGTGCTTCAGCACCCCTGCGTGTTGCTTCGGCATCCCTTCCCAAAGGGGCAGGCGTAAAAAGTGCTGTCGTCCCGGTACGCCCTCCGAAAAAGCCAGATGTGGCGAAGACCGCAACTTCTGCAAAACAATGGGGTGTACAGGTTGGCACGTTTCAGGCTCGCTCCCGTGCGCATGAGCGGGCCCGGCAGGCGACATTGGTCGCGCCAAGCCTGTTAAAACCCGCAACTGTATCCATTCAGAAAGTTACGCAACCAACCAGGACACTATACCGGGCGGTTTTGCTTGGGTTGACGGAAAAAACCGCGCGGCGCACATGCCAGATACTGGAATCCAAAAACTTTCAGTGCCTGCCCGTCCCGCCGTCCCGGTCATTGGCGATGCTGGAAACAACCGCCACTAGATAGTCTGTTGGCTATCTAATTCAATCCAGGCGGTATTGCGGCCGGCCGATACTGTGATAATTGAAGCCGGCTTCGGCCATTTCCTTCGGGTCGTAAATATTACGCAAATCGACGATTAAGGGTTCGGCAAGCAGCTGCTTGCAGCGTTTCAGATCAAGCGCGCGAAACGCATTCCATTCGGTGATGATCGCGAGCACATGTGCACCGCCCATCGTCTCATAGGCGCTGTCACACCACACCAGATCTTGCAGCAGCTTGCCCGCCTCTTCCATACCCTCGGGGTCGAAAACACGGATCGTCGCGCCTGCCTTTTGCAGCTCGGGAATTATGTCCAGACTGGGAGCATCACGCATATCATCCGTGTTCGGCTTGAACGTAAGGCCCAGCAACGCGATTGTCTTACCACTGACTGTCCCGCCGCACGCAGCAATAATCTTGAGCGCCATGGCCTTCTTGCGCCGGTTGTTTGCTTCCACCACTGCATTCACGATACTGCTTGGCGCCCCGGCCATTTCCGCCGTGCGGCACAGCGCGACCGTATCCTTGGGAAAACACGAGCCGCCATAGCCTGGCCCGGCATGCAGAAATTTCTTGCCGATGCGCCCATCAAGCCCAATGCCCCGTGCGACCTGGCCAACGTCAGCGCCAACTTTTTCGCAAATATCCGCCATTTCGTTGATGAAGGTTATTTTGGTGGCCAAAAAGGCGTTGGCCGCATATTTGATCAACTCAGCCGTTTCGCGCCCTGTCACCAGAATCGGCGTTTCCAGCAGATAAAGTGGCCTGTACAGGTGGCGCAGCACATCTGCCGCGCGCTCACTGGATGAGCCAACGACGATCCGGTCTGGCCGCTTGAAATCGTCAATCGCGGAACCTTCGCGTAAAAATTCAGGATTAGAGGCGACATCAAAATCAGCATCCGGACGGGCCTTGCGCATGATTTTTTCTATTTCGCTGCCGGTTCCAACCGGGACTGTCGATTTTGTGACCACGACGGCATAGCCATTCAGGGTTGCGGCCACTTCTTCTGCCGCGGCATAGACGTAGCTAAGATCCGCGTGGCCATCCCCGCGTCGGCTTGGGGTGCCGACAGCGATAAATATGGCGTCCGCGCCGGCGACCGCCGCCGCAAGATCCGTCGTGAAAGAAAGACGCCCAGCGGATACGTTTTCTGCCACCAGGACGTCAAGCCCAGGCTCGTAAATTGGCATTTTGCCGGCAAGCAGACTGTCAATTTTGGATTTGTCCTTGTCGACACAAATGACGTCGTGGCCAAAATCGGAAAAACACGCTCCTGAAACCAATCCCACATATCCAGTTCCAATCATCGTCACGCGCATGACGGCATACTCCGCTAAAAATTTATCTGTTACCTAAAATCGGCCAAGCTATCCGTAACTATACTCTGATTTCCTTAAGAAAACTCCGAAGCCCCGGCGCCAGATCCGGGCGATCCAGTGCTAACGCCATATTCGCCTTGAGATATCCTAACTTGTCGCCACAGTCATAGCGTGTTCCCTCATACCGCATACCATAATATGTACCGGTTTCAAGCATCGCCGCCATGGCGTCCGTAAGCTGAATTTCGTTGCCCGCTCCGCGTTGCTGACGAGACAGATAATCAAAAATTTGCGGCTGCAGAATATAGCGGCCAATAATCGACAGGGTGGACGGCGCGACCGCAGGCTCGGGCTTTTCGACAAAGCCCTTGACCTTCACCAAAGCGCCATCATCGGAAGCAACATCAAGTATGCCATAACGATTGGTGAACGCGCGCGGCACCTCTTCGATAAGCACCAGACTGCCACCGGTTTTTTGATGGGTGTCCACCATTTGTTTAAGGCATGGGGTTTTCGACTGGATCAGGTCATCCACCAGCAACACCGCGAAGGGTTCATCGCCAATAAATTCGCGCGCGCACCATACTGCGTGCCCAAGTCCCAGCGGCTCCTGCTGACGGGTCGAAACAACACTGCCGGCCTTAGGCAGCCAGCTTTGTAATTGTTCAAGCAGATCATTCTTGCCGCGACGCGCCAGGGTTTCTTCCAGTTCCGGCGCACGATCGAAATGATCTTCCAGCACACTTTTTGCGCGGCTGGTGACGAAAATGAATTCCTCAATCCCGGCTGCGGCAGCCTCTTCAACCGCATACTGAATCAACGGCTTATCGACGACCGTCAGCATCTCTTTTGGCATGACTTTGGTCGCCGGCAAAAAACGGGTGCCCAGTCCCGCGACGGGAAATACGGCTTTTCTCACTATATTGCGCATGATTACCCTGATATCTCCTGAAATGAACAATATTCCGAGCCGCTTCTTGCATAACGCGAACACGCTAACAAGTGATAAGCTTTTCTTTTCATCGGGATAGAAGCACATCTTTTGCCGCATTGATACGTGCGGCAAGATAACTCGATCCACCATGATCGGGATGGCAGGTCTGCATAAGCCGTTTATGCGCCTCACGTACTTCATCATGGGTGGCGCCGGAGGCCAGCCCAAGGATATCCAGCGCCTCCTGCCGCGAAAGCCCGGAGCGCGCCCGCCTGGGCCCACCCGTATCCTGGCTCGTATCATCCTTTGTCAGAGACGGTTTTCTGCCAACCAGCAGCAAAGCCCAACCGACCAACAGGATGGCTATGGGAGTTCGCCCGCTAAATGCAAGATAGGCAGCCAGCGCCAGTAAGACGGTTGCGCCGCCATAGCGCACGCCCTTTGCAATTCTCACCGGGTCCGCCGAGGCAAAGGTCCGCAAAAATAGCAACCCCAGAAGCAAGAATGCAGCACCCGCCAATAACCAGATCATAAGATTCACATTTGTCCCGGCATGGAAATAAATATAGGTTAATCGCCACAATATCAGAAAACTTCACAGGGAAACATCAGATGAGCGATATGACACATGCAGAGCGCCGCGCCCGCGGACTGGAGGTAATTAGCTCCCTCACCGGCAGTAAAGATCCGGAAAAAGTGGCCCAGGATATAGAAGATCAGAATGGCGCGCTGGGCTCCCTCGCCATCGACTTTGCGCTGGGCGATGTTTGGACCCGCCCCGGCATCAGCCGTCGGGACCGCAGCCTGATTGTAATCGCCATTGTGGGTGCACTGAATCAGCTGGAACATTTGAAAGTGCATGTGCGCGGCGCAATCAATCATGGCGTAACACCGGAAGAAGTTCGCGAGGTCATGACCCATATGTGCGGTTATGCCGGCTTTCCGCGCGCCCTGGATGCGATGAAAGCCGCCAACGAAGTGTTGGCCGAACTGGGCCATGCGCCAAAAGACGGCAAATTGCCGCCTGCGGAGCGCCTGTCCCTTTCCGACCGGCGCAAGCGCGCCGCGCCCGGCCTGGCCAAAGTCAGTGGCGGCAAGCTTTTTGACAATTTCGATATCACCCTGAACGGGCTGGAAAAGCAGATGGGGCCGATCGGCATATTTGCGGCCGATTTCATCTTCGGCGACATATGGGAGCGTTCGCAGCTTTCCAAGCGGGACCGCAGCCTGATCGTCAACTCGTTCCTGGGCGCACTGGGCCGTCAGGATGAATTGAAAATTCACATTCCCGGCGCCTTCCGCCATGGCCTCAGCAAGGAAGAAATCCAGGAACTGATCGTGACCCTTGCCGCCTATGCGGGTTTCCCGTTTGCGGTAGAAGCCACGCATGTTCTGCACGAACATCTGAAAAAAGAGGCCTCGTAGGGCCAGGTAAAAAGACGCGCGGGGCAACACGTCCCGCGCGTAATTATATGAGTTTAATTCAACATAAGGGCAGAATTAGCACAAAGATTAATGTCCTGCCTATTTCGCGGCTATGCGCATAGCGCGGTTATGCGGTGAAGCGCGAACAGATGCCTAGAGCGAGAGTTTCATAGTCTTACACATGGCCAGGGGGCTTCTAAGACATCTTCCAGGCACGAGGAGGACATAGCTTGGAAAATGATAAAGCCATAGGCCGAGTCCGTAAAAGCTATGCATACTTCGCCGAAAACGAAGCGCACGGCAAATCCTCACTCTACGAAGAGTTGGCGACTGCTGTTTGCAGTGACGAAAGCCTGATCGATTTTGTTGTCAGGTTGCCAATCCAGAAACAGCAGCCGAATTTGGTCTTTGCTGCTGTTCGGCATCTCTTTGGCACACCGGAGAACGCGCAACATTTCTCAGAGCTGGTCAAGTTTAACCGCGAGCCGATTCGTAAACTGATCCTTGAACGGAATACTCAAACCAATGAGCCAGGCCGTTGCGCGGCGCTTCTGCCGGCCTTAAGTATGTTGCCCCAGCCCCTGGCACTCATAGAAGTTGGCGCATCTGCTGGCCTATGCCTGCTTGTGGATCGCTACGGCTATGACTATGGCGAGCGGCGTCTTGATCCACGCACGCGAAGCGAAGAGCGCGCGCCCATTTTCCCCTGTGACGCCAACAACCTCACCCCCGCGCCGGCCCAGATACCCGAAATAATATGGCGGATTGGCCTCGATCTCAACCCAATCAACCTAAATGACCCAGAGGAGGTATCCTGGCTAGAGACGCTGGTCTGGCCGGGCCAAGAAGCCCGTGCCGCGCGGTTAAACACCGCCATACGCATCGCCCAGCAGAACCCACCCACAGTCATAAAGGGTGATCTTTTAACAGATCTGCATGAACTCGTTACAACAGCCCCGCGCAACGCCACGCTTGTGATATTTCACTCAGCCGTCCTTGGTTATCTTCAATCGCGCGACGATATTAACAGATTTGTATCGAGTATAACCAACATCCCGGCAACATGGATCAGCAACGAGTCACCGTTGATATTTCCAGAATTCACCACACACCTAGCCGATCCGCCTCCGGGCGGACAATTCCTGCTGGCTATTGACGGCAGCCCCGTTGCCTTCACCGATCCACATGGCCAATACATCAATTGGATTGGCCATGAGTGCGATCGGTAGCGTTACCCCTTTTTCAATTCGCCCAGGGCCGCGGAAAAGCCTTTTAGGGATACTGGCAGATCGACCGTCCGGTCCTGGGCGATTGTTATGACAATTTTTCCCCCCGCCCCTGCTTTAAACTTCGCAAGTATCTCGTCGGTCAGCTGTAGTGGAACGATGCATCCGCTCTGGAGGCAACGCTCGGCGCCCAGGACGCCAATTTCTTTACCATCGATTTCAAACTTACCCCCGGCCTGCAGCATATAGCCAAGAGGCAGGACAAACACCGCCATCGGATCCGTCGTACCTTCCGGATACCCGACCATGATCTGCATGATCCGCTTGCCATCCTCTTTATTGGTGAGGGTCTGCACCGCCTGACAAACTTTTTTGGTTTGATCTTTTGGCGTTCCACAAGCAACGACCCAATCATCAAACTTTTTTGTCTCCGCCGGCTTTTCCCCGGCAGGTTTTGCGGCATCCTGGGCAAAACTCGGCGTACGTCCACCGGGCGTCACAAGCCCCAACCCCACACACAAAGTAAAGCCCGCAATTGCAAACTTCTGAAGCGAACGCATGTCCTTAATCCTTTGAAGAGCACCCATTATGGGCGGAAATGGTCGGTCGCCCGCACCAATTGATCGACAATCCCGGACTCCATCGATGAATGACCGGCATCAGGAACTATATGAAAAGACGCCTCGGGCCACGCGCGGTGCAATTCCCAGGCAGAAACCATTGGGCACACAACATCGTAACGCCCCTGCACGATGACGGCCGGAATGTGCCTAATTATTTCAACGCCTGCAAGCAATTGATCATCGCTGGTGAAAAACCCCTTATTGACGAAATAATGGCACTCAATCCGGGCAAACGCTTCGGCGAACATGTCTTCGCCTGCGCGCGAAATATGCAGAGGGTCCTGGGACAGAAAACTGGTTGCCGCCTCCCAGACACTCCAGGCCCGTGCGGCCTGCATCCGCACCGCGGCGTCTTTGCTGGTGAGTCGCATATAGTAGGCAGTGATCATGTCATCGCGCTCGTCCGGCGGGATCGGGGCGAGATAATGCTCCCATGCATCCGGAAAAATAAAACTGGTGCCTTCCTGATAGAACCACCGCAACTCCTTCTGCCGCAGCATGAAGATACCGCGCAACACCAGTTCGG
>JAUSQH010000162.1 GCA_030652895.1 Alphaproteobacteria bacterium | reverse complement strand
CCTGAATTATCTGCGATACAGGATCTGGTCGACCGGTGTGTCCGCAGGATTGGCGGTGAACAGAGTAATGTCTCACTGATTTTGGCCGAAAAGACAGTTCTAAAAATATACCGGCGCATTCAGGCCGGCGAGCAGCCGGAGATTGAAATGGCGCGCTTTCTGACACGCGACGCCGAGTTTCCCAATACGCCGCGCTATCTCGGGCTGGTGGAACATATAGAGAGCGGCGGTGAGGCTACCGCGATCGCAGCTTTGTTCGAATTTGTTGCCAGCCGGGGAGACGGCTGGACGGTACTGATTGACGAATTACTGCGGGTTCTGGATGAACAAAACTGGAAGGATTCATCTCCTGATGATGACGAGCGCTTCGCGCAATCCTATGCCCTGATCGACCGGCTCGGACAACGCACCGCGGAATTGCACTGGGCGCTGGGAAAGGACACCACAAATCCGGCTTTTGCAAAGGAACCGTTGACACAAGACGATATCGCGGCGGATGCGGCGCAGATTGCGCGTGAAACGAAAGCTGCATTCTCGGCACTTTCGCGCGCCCGCGCTTCGCTGGATGAAAGTTTATGGCCGGAAGCCGATGCTATGCTCGAAAATCAGGAAGCTATTCTTTCCAGTATCGGCCATCTGGGCCGCACGCCGCCGTCCGGGATGAAGACCCGGCTGCATGGGGATTATCACCTGGGTCAGGTCTTGGTCGTCGGCAATGACATATTCATCATCGACTTTGAGGGGGAGCCACAACGCAGTTTCATGGAACGGCGGCGCAAGAACTCTCCCCTGCGCGACGTCGCCGGAATGATTCGATCGATTGATTACGTTGCCTGGGCCGCACTCGATGCCGAACATATACGTAACCCGGTACTGACGCCGGAAGATGAACAGCTCATGATGCGCTGGCGTGACGGTGCTATCAAGGCGTTTGTCGATTCCTACACGACGCATATCCTGGGCTGTCCAAGCTGGCCGTCTGACACCGACGCCGCAGCGCAACTTCTGAAAATGTTCTTGCTTGAAAAGGTTTTCTACGAAATCAGCTACGAAGCTGCGAACCGCCCGCAGTGGATATCGATCCCGCTGCGCGGTGCGCACCGGCTTCTGGGCACGCTGGAGAAAGAGCTATGAGCAGCAGGAATGGCGGTACTCCCACGCGCGCGAAAAATGCTCTGGAGCCAAATGCGGCTGACGCCCTGGTCGCTGGTCGCCACGGCGATCCATTTGCTATCCTCGGACCGCACTACCCGCCCGGCGGACAAGGAGAAGTGCGCGTTTTTGCCCCCCACGCATCCTCAGTGGAAATCATATCCCGCGACGGGGCAGTAGCGCCGCTTGAGAATATTCATGATGGCGGCTTGTTTGCGGGACCGCTCCCGTCTGCGCCTGGCGAACCCTACCGCCTAAGGTTGCGGGCCGGGGACAAACAATGGGAAGAGGACGATCCTTATCGGTTCGGACATATTCTCGGCGATCTTGATCTTCATCTTATCGCCGAAGGCCAGCATCTGCGCATTTACGAAAAGCTGGGCGCGCACATTATTACGCGCGATTCCACCTCAGGGGTTTCGTTCGCCGTATGGGCTCCGGGCGCTATGCGCGTCAGCGTGGTGGGAGATTTCAATGGCTGGGACGGCCGCCGGCACCCGATGCGCAAACGCCACGAAGCAGGCGTTTGGGAACTTTTCGTTCCCCATATGACTGCTGGCGACAAATATAAATTCGAGATTCTGGATGGCCACGGAAATCTTCTTCCCCTGAAGGCCGATCCCTTTGCGTTCCGGCAGGAGCCACCGCCGGGCAACGCTTCTATCATTCAACACCCGGGTGAAAACTGCATAATTAGCGACGAGTGGCAAAAGAAACGCAGTCAGTCACATGCCCTGGATGGGCCCGTGTCGATTTATGAGGTGCATCTGGGATCATGGCGGCGCAAAACCGGGAACAAATATCTTTCTTATGACGAACTGGCCGATGCGCTTGTGCCTTATGCGTTAGATCTCGGGTTCACCCATATCGAATTGATGCCGGTAAGTGAATATCCATTCGATGGTTCATGGGGTTACCAGCCCGTGGGCCTTTATGCACCCACCTCGCGGTTTGGTTCCCCGGAAGCGTTCGGCCGGTTCGTACGCCGCTGTCACGATGCGGGGCTGGGCGTTTTTGTAGACTGGGTGGCAGGTCATTTTCCCACCGATCCGCACGGTCTTGCCCGCTTCGATGGGACAGCCCTTTATGAACATGAAGACCCCCGGCTGGGTTTTCACGCTGACTGGAATACGCTGATATACAATTACGGCCGTAACGAGGTCGCAAACTATTTGCACGCCAATGCGTTGTACTGGATGGAGACGTTTGGGATTGACGGGCTGCGCGTGGATGCAGTGGCCTCCATGCTCTATCTTGATTACAGCCGCAAACAGGGAGAATGGATTCCCAACGCTTTTGGCGGGCGTGAAAATCTGGAAGCGGTTGCGTTCCTGCGGCGGCTTAACGAACTTACCTTCGGTGAGCACCCCGGCACAACTACCATCGCAGAGGAATCGACGTCCTGGCCCGCCGTTTCGCGCCCCACCTATCTTGGCGGATTGGGGTTTGGATATAAATGGAATATGGGCTGGAT
>JAUSQH010000159.1 GCA_030652895.1 Alphaproteobacteria bacterium | reverse complement strand
TGTCATTGCGAGCGAAGCGTGGCAATCCACCAGCCTTCGCAAGAAGGCTATGGCTGGCAAGGGAGTCACAAACGAAGGCCTTTCCGTATAACTCTGGATCGCCACGCAGCCTTGCGGCTTGCGATGACACAGTTGGGGAATGCAAAAACAAGGTAGCACCCTGTCTAATTCCCTTTAATTATGGAATGACCGCGATGCCAAAATGCCCCAAACCCAAAGACATAGAAGCCGCGACACGCGAACATGGTGGCGGCGATGACTGGAGCTTTGGTCCCGGCATGGCCGAAACTGTTGCGGACCGGATCAAATATGATGTCTGCGCCGAATTCATTATCTACAAGCGCGAAAACAATCTGAACCAGCGCGAACTGGCCCAGAAACTCGAAATCAGCAAAGCTCTGATCAGCAAAATTCTGCGCTACCAGTTCGCCGAATTCACCATCGATAGCCGGCTTCGCTACCTCGAAAAACTCGGCATAAAATATGAATTCTGGCGTTTGGCTTAGGCGGGACTTAAAAGATGTTATTGCAGAATAGCAAGGAGGCAAAAACTGTCACGTCGAGACGTGACCCCGATTTTTTGCGATTTTTTCAATTTGCGACGAGTCGATCAGATGTCGGTTTAAATGGTAACATCGTCTTGATCTCCCCAAGGTTCCCTCGGAGGAATGACTGTGACTGGCCCCGTTCCATTATTCACCCTCGCCGAACTTGAAGCCGCCACGGCGCTGGTGCGAGACGTAGTTCCGGCTACGCCGCAATATGCGTGGCCGCGGCTTGCGGAGCGCCTGGGCTGCGAGGTGTGGGTGAAACACGAGAACCACACGCCCACCGGCGCCTTCAAGGTGCGCGGCGGGGTGGTTTACATGGACGCGCTGAAGCGTGGCGCAATGCACATGAAGGGTGTCATCTCGGCGACACGGGGAAATCACGGACAGTCAATCTCTTTTTCAGCGGCCCGGTTCAATATTCCTGCAACCATCTACGTTCCTTATGGCAATTCTTCGGATCAGAACGCGGCGATGCGCGCGTTCGGCGCAACCGTCGTCGAGTTTGGGAAAGACTTCGACGAAGCCCGCGTCGAGGCCGCACGGATAGCAAAAGAACAGGATCTGCACTTCGTCCCGTCGTTCCACCGCGATCTGGTGAAAGGGGTCGCGACCTATGCGCATGAATTGTTTCGCGCTGTTGCTGAGCTGGACACTGTCTATGTTTCGATCGGCATGGGCAGCGGTGTGAGCGGCCTGATTACGGTGCGCGATCTGCTTGGCCTGAAGACGCAAATCGTCGCCGTTGTCTCACGCAATGCGCCGGCGATGGCGCTTTCGTTCGATGCAGGCAGGCCCATTTCCACGAATTCCGCCTTCACATTCGCCGATGGCATTGCGACCCGTGAGCCGATCGAAGAGGTGGTGACGATCATCCGCCACGGCGCGGCCCGTGTGGTGCAAGTCAGTGAAGACGAGATCGCCGAAGCCATCCGGGTTTATTTTCAGGACACGCACCAGATCGCCGAAGGCGCAGGCGCCGCCCCCCTTGCGGGGCTGATTCAGGAGCGTCATCGCATGGCGGGAAAAAAGATCGGAGTGATCCTGTCCGGCGGCAACATGGATGCGTCGAAATACCGGTTAATTCTTGCCGGGAATACGCCGGTCGCAGGCTAAGTGGTAAAATCGGGTCTCACCGCATGTAGACCTTGCCTCCCAATCCTGTCGCAAGCGTAAACGAGGCAGGGCTATAAGAAGTCAGGGCAGTTTTCCGCCAACCGGCTGACTTGCGCCATGTCCGCACATAGTGGCCCGAAGGACGTGAGTTTCAGGGCGGCGGCGGCAACGGCGAAACGGCCCGCATATGCGGCCTGCTTACCCTCTATAATACACGCAAGATAGGCCGCCAGAAACGTGTCGCCGCACCCGGTCGTGTCCACCACGGGCCAATTCTGATTGGCGGGCCTGCAGGCGCGTTGGCGGATCAGTGCGCCGCGATGGCACATGATGGCGCCCCCGTCGCCAAGCGTTACCAGCGCATGGTCCGCCCCGCGGCCACACAATATGCGCGCCGCCATCTCCGGGTCGGGCTGTGCGGTCAGCAAAGCGGCTTCTTCTGCATCGGCTTTCAGAATATCGATGCGGGGCAGGATTTCATTATTATCCGGCCACTCGATGGGCAAAACTTTTCTGTCCGTTGCGCGCCGCAACAGGCCTTGGGCATCCAGTGCAATGTGATGCGCGCCGCGATCCGCAACATGGCGGATCAGCTCGGACGCAATATCTGCGCATAGCAGTGGTCCAAAATATACCCATTGAGTGGAAATAAATTGCATGTCTTCAATGGTGAAGGGGGCAGCGCAGGCTGAAACTTCCTGTGTGCGCTCATCCGTATCCGGACCATAGCTGTTGATGAAGCTGGTGGTATGCGCGGAGGGCAGGGCAATTATCGTTGCGCCCGCGTTGCGCAAGGGGGTCAGCAGCGCTGGCGCATCGTGGGGCGCAAGCCGGGTGATAATATTAACCGGCACGCCCAACGCGCACAGAGCCATACCTGCATAGAATACTGCGCCGCCCGGTTGCTGGCGTTTGGGATGTCCCGGTACTTGAACAATATCGTTGCTGACCGGGCCGATCAGGGTGACGCCGCGTTGCATTATTGCGGCGTCGGTTCAGCGAATGGCATGTTCTGCCCCGCTGGCAGCGGCACCTGAAAGCAATTCAGCGTCATGGAAACAAGGGTGTAATATCCCATCAATGTCACCAGATCGACCAGACCCTGCTCGCCCACCAGTTCGCGTGTCGCCGCATAGGTTTCATCGCTGATGCGTTTGGTTTCGATAAATTCACGGGCGAACAGATAAATCTGCATTTCCCCGGGGTTGTCGAATTGCGGTTCCGCGCCGGTACGAATGGCCTCGATGGCGGCTTCACAAACCCCCGCCTGGCGCGCCAGGCGCGCATGAGCCCAGAATTCAAACTGCGCCGACCAGTGTTTGCCCACCATGAGCACGGCGATTTCCAGCAAATTATTGGGCAGGGAATTGGAAAACCGCAATGCCGCCCCCAGTTCCTGCGCCAGATTGCCAATGACCGGGCTATATATCCAGGCGTTGAAGGGGCCGGGCAGGCCCGCCGGGGCATCCAGTTTAACGCCAATAGTGGCGCCGGTGGTTTTCATGCGCGGCCCTTTGGTAATGGCGTCAAATATTTTACGCTGCGCGTCGTTTAACTTCTCCGGTGAAAGCAAAGCCAAGCGTGTCATTGTTGCCGTACTCCATGTTGGTGTTGCAGAAAGTGTATCGCAATATCATGGCCTTCTCGTACAAATATCAAAACAGTTAACGTCTGTAACACTTGCATATCGCCGCATAGCCTGAGACCATAGCTTCCTGCAACGCCGTATGGCGACGCTATAACAGGGAGGACAGGTCATGGGTAATGGCGTTCTTCGTAGTAATCCGGGGCCGCGCGCCATTGCGCTGGTTGGCCCGTATCTTTCGGGCAAGACAACACTTCTGGAAAGCATTCTGCATGTCTGCGGCGTCACAACCCGCGAGGGAAACGTGACCGAGGGTAGCACCGTGGGGGACAGCGCAGCCGAAGCGCGCGCCCATCATATGAGTGTGGAGGCCAATATCGCCACCTGCACATATCTGGGCGACCCGTTCGCCTTTATCGATTGCCCCGGATCGATTGAATTCATGCAGGACAGTCTGAACGCGGCGCCAGACGTCGATGCCGCCGTGATTGTATGCGAACCTGATGCAAGCAAGCTGCTCGCTTTGCAGCCCTTTCTGCGCTATCTGCAAAGCCGCAAGGTGCCGCATTTTCTGTTCGTCAACAAAATCGATCAGGCCAAGGGGCAGGTCCTCGACCTGCTGACGGAACTACAACCGGCCAGCGTCATGCCGCTGGTGTTGCGCCAGGCGCCGATCTGGAATGACGGCATTGTGAATGGCTTTGTCGATCTGGCGCTGGAACGGGCCTATGTCTACCGCGAACATGCGCCGTCCGAAATTGTTGACATGACCGGCGGTGTCGAGGATCACGCCCACGAAGCGCGCTATGACATGCTGGAGCGGCTGGCCGATTATGACGACCGGCTGATGGAAGAGCTCCTCACCGATATCGACCCGCCACGCGATGAAGTATTCAGTAATCTCAGCCGAGATTTCGCCAAGGCGCAAATTGTGCCGGTTTTACTTGGATCGGCGCAAAACAGTAATGGGGTGCGCCGTCTTTTGAAGGCTCTGCGCCATGAAGTTCCGGACGTAGGCGCGGCGGCGGCTCGTCTGCAGTTGCCACAGTCCAAAGCCGCGGTTTGTCAGGTGCTCAAAACCTATCATACGGCCCATGGTGGAAAATTATCCGTGGCGCGTGTGTTTCAGGGGCAATTGCGCGATGGCGACACAGTCTATTCTGTGAACGGAGAATCTTCCCGCATCGGGGGAATTTTTCATCTGCTTGGGTCACAGGCCACCAAATGCGCGACTGCCGAGGCCGGTGATCTGGTTGCCCTTGGCCGGTTGGAGAAGGTGAATACCGGCGACACATTGGGCACGGTCAAGGATGACGTGCCACAGTTGGAGCGCGGCGGCCTGCTTGCGCCCGTCTATAGCCTTGCAGTAGCAGTTGCGGATCATAGGGACGAAGTAAAACTGGCCGGCGCGATTACCAAGATCAGTGAAGAGGACCCCTCCATCCAGCTGTCCCATGAAACCGACACCCACGAAATCTTACTGCATGGCCAGGGCGAAATGCATCTGCGCATCGCGGTCGAGCGGCTGCGCAACCGGTTTGGCCTGAGTGTGCAAACCAGTTTGCCGAAGGTGCCCTATTGCGAGGCAATCCGCAAACCCGCTACCCAGCGCGGACGCCACAAACGGCAATCCGGCGGACATGGGCAGTTCGGCGACGTGGTGCTGGAAATTACCCCGCTGCCGCGTGGCTCCGGATTCGTCTTTGAAGACAGGATTACTGGAGGGGTGGTGCCGCGCAACTATATTCCGGGTGTCGAGGCCGGTGTGCGGGACCATCTCGGCAAAGGGCCGCTGGGTTTTCCGGTGGTCGATATTGCGGTAGCGCTGATAGACGGGTCGTATCATTCGGTTGATTCATCTGAGCAGGCGTTTCGTACCGCCGCGCGTATCGCCATGCAGGAGGCGATGCCAAATTGCGCGCCTGTATTGCTGGAACCCATTCTGCATATGGAGATTGTCGCACCCAGCGAGGCGACAGCGAAGGTCAACGGCATTGTCGCCTCAAGGCGCGGGCATATATTGGGTTTTGACACCAGGCCGGGCTGGCCCGGCTGGGATTTGGTTTTCGCCCAGCTGCCCCAGGCGGAACTGCATGATCTGATTACCGAACTGCGCTCTGTCAGCCAGGGCGTTGGCACTTATACGTGGCGCTTCGATCATTTGCAGGAACTGACCGGGCGTCTTGCGGACGAAGCTATCGCAAACAACAAGGCGGCCTGAACGGTCATGACGTAACTTTGGGTGGGGTATGCGCGAATATGCGTTAACATTGCCGTATCACCACGAAAGGGAGCCGTATGCTGATCAAGATTAAACAGGGTTGGGAAATTTCGGAAAACTTTGTCACGCCGGAACATGTCTTTGCCAACCGCCGTCAGTTCATGCAGGGCGCGATCGGTGCGGCAATTGTGGCCGGGGCGGGTGTTGGCGGCGCGGCCCTCGCAGCAGAACCAGGCGATCCGACGGCGGATTTATATCCGGCAGACGCCAATCCCGCTTATGGACCTCTCGATCGCCCGGTGACGGCGGAAAAGCTGACGTCTACCTATAACAATTTCTACGAATTCGCGTCGCACAAACAGATCTGGCAGGCCGCCCAGGCGCTGCCCACCCGGCCCTGGGAAGTGCGCATCGACGGGCTGGTGAAAAAGCCGCAGACGCTGGACATCGACACCCTGATCCGCAAGATGCCGCTGGAGGAACGCATATACCGCCATCGCTGTGTGGAACGCTGGTCGATGGTGGTGCCGTGGAGCGGTTTCGCTTTGGCAGAAATTCTGAAGCTCGCCGATCCAGAGCCGGAGGCGCGTTATGTGCGCATGGAAACTTTCAAGAATGCCGATATTGCCGCCGGGCAAAAACAATTCTGGTATCCGTGGCCGTACCAGGAAGCCGTCACCATTGAAGAAGCGCAGAACGATCTGGCTTTTCTGGTGACCGGCGCCTATGGCAAGCCGCTCGCCAAACAGTTTGGCGCGCCGTTACGGCTGGCGCTGCCATGGAAATACGGCTTCAAGTCGATCAAATCAATCGTCCGTTTTACCCTGACCGACAAACGCCCGGTCAGCTTCTGGGAACAGATCAACGCCGATGAATATGGCTTTTGGGCGAATGTTAACCCGGAGGTGGCGCATCCGCGCTGGAGTCAGGCCGTCGAAGAACCGCTCGGTACGCGCGGTACAGTGCCGACGCTTTTGTATAACGGCTATGGCGAACAGGTGGCCAGCCTGTATAAGAACATGAACGGGCAAAATATATTCATGTGATGGTCTGGACCGAATGCTTCCAGAATTGGTGATTTTTGATTGCGATGGCGTGCTGGTTGACAGCGAGCCAGTTGCCAATTCTATATTGGCTGGTGCGATTACGCGCCTGGGTTTTCCAATGAGCGTTGCAGATACGCGCGCAGCTTTCGTTGGTTTGTCGATGGGTCAAATACTTGTAAATATTCCCGAGTTGACCGGACGGCCCGTTCCAGAGGATTGGCGTGAAAATGTTCAGGCTGAAACCTACGCCGCGTTCCGCCAATCCCTGCGTGCCGTTCCCGGCGCGGGAGAAGTCGTCGCCCGCATTCAGGCTGCGAAAATCCCGCTATGCGTGGCGTCTTCAGGTTCGTTGGACAAAATGCAGTTGACGCTGGGCCTGACCGGGTTGCGGCGATATTTCGGCGATCGTCTGTTTTCCAGCACCATGGTGGCGCGCGGCAAGCCACATCCCGATCTGTTTCTGCATGCCGCCGCGCAGATGGGTGTCGCGCCCAATCGTGCAGTAGTGATCGAAGATAGCGTTCCGGGGGTGGCCGGTGCGCGGGCCGCCGGGATGCGGGTTTTCGCCTATGCAGGCGATCCGGAAAGCGACGCGGCAAGACTCCGAGCGGAAGGCGGCCAGGTATTTACGGCGATGGCGGACCTGCCGCAGCTTTTGGGCATAGACTGAAAAGTACAGGAGAGATAGACGGGGTCAACATGCACTTGGGGGCTGCATGTTGACCCCGACGCGTCCGTTAGAACGCGTCACGCAATTGTGGGATGAAACAATTGCCTAATTATTTATAGCAAGTTTAGATCAAAAGTCTACCAAAAAAAGTTCTTTTTTTTAAAAAAAATAGCCTTAACTAATTAGCTGTGTTGGATAATTTGTTAATAAATAGTAAACCGTAAATTGATGTCGAGGATATTACGCGTGTATATAACAGGCATGGAATATTGCCGGGGCGCAGTGTAGATTGCGTCCAACGGTAGTGTATAACACCCCACATAAATCGGGTTAATGGAGTGATCAAGATGGCGGCAGCGCAACACCAGCATGGCGAGATGGATATTTCGGAGCATCGTGAGACGTGGGGGACGTTTATCACGCTTACGAAATGGACAACGGGTATTGTTATCGCCATTGTGGCGCTGATGGCGGTTTTTCTGACCTGAGCACGCCGATTTCTTTATGGCGGACATAGGTTATGAAGTTCGCCTCGCTGGCGCCAAGAAAATGGGCCGAGGGCATTGTTCCGGCCCTTCAGCGCTAGCGCATGTTGCTCTATGACCAGTGACAGGCCATATTAAATTTATGGCAATCAGAAAAATCGCACGCATGGGGCACCCGGTTCTACGTAGACCGGCAGATCCGGTACATGACCCGTTGGCCCCGGAGGTTCAGCGGTTGATTGATGACATGATTGAAACCATGATTGACGCCAATGGCGCCGGACTTGCCGCGCCACAAGTGTATGAGTCCCTGCAGCTAGTGATTTTTCAAGCGCCGGATGACCGTGCGGAAGATGCCGATGGGGATGAGGCGTTTGATCATACGGCGCCGTTGACAGTGTTGATTAACCCGGTGATCGAAGTGCTGGGGCCGGATATGCAGACGGGATGGGAGGGATGCCTGTCCGTGCCGGGCCTGCGCGGGGCGGTGTCGCGGCACAACCATATCCGCTATTCGGGACTGGACCGCGCAGGCAAGCCTCTGTCGCGGGTGGCACGGGGGTTTCATGCCCGGGTGGTGCAGCACGAATGTGATCATTTGGAAGGTATTCTCTATCCACAGCGGATGCAGGACCTGAGCTTGTTGCTGTTCGAAACCGAGATAGCGCATTTTATTGCCGCACAACGCGATGAGAGTGACGCATGAGCGAAGCCGGTCATCCGCCGCCAGACGACTATCTGGCCCCTGTACGCGATGCCGTTCTTACCGCTGCCTTGCCGCACGTGGCGTTTGACGGCTGGTCGCAACACACTTTGCAGACAGCGGTTCGTGATGCCGGGGTAGATTGCGGGACGGCGTTACTGGCATTCCCGAACGGGCCGATGGGTTTGCTGGATGCCTTTTGGGCATCAAGGGACGAAGCGATGGTGCGGGAAATTGCCCACCGCGGATTAGACAATGCGCATCTGTCGCAACGTATCGCGCAAGCACTAGAGATTTATATCAGCGTGTTGCGCCCGGACCGGGAGGCGGTGCGCAGGGGGCTGGCGTTGCAGGCGCTGCCGCTAAATGCGCCGGGGGCGCTGGTAAGCCTGTACCGCACGGTGGACAGCATATGGCGTGCTGTGGGTGATCAGTCTACGGATTTTAACTTTTATACCAAGCGGGCTACCCTGGCGGCTGTTGTTGCATCCGTGGTGACCCATTGGCTTGGCGAAAGCGGCGATAACGTGGAAGCCATGGACGCCTTTATCGCGCGGCGGATAGATAATATTCTGGCGTTTGAAAAAATGAAAGCGCGAGTCAGTGGAGTCACACAGTATCTGCCATCGCCTGGGCCGTTGCTGGGGCGGCTTGTCGGGCGATTGACCGGGGCGCGCCGCACCCCCTGAGCGAATGATCATGCCGGTTGAAGAGACTGCCTATCTCGACCCAATACAGGCCTTTGCGCCCTGGGCCGGACAACCTTGGTCGATATTGCTGGATTCCGCGCGTCTCGACGGGGCAGGTGGCCGGTACAGTTATATATGCGTGAACCCGTTTCAAACTTTGATGGTCAGGGATGGCCATCCGTTTGTGGATGGCGGGGTTACGAACCGCGATCCGTTCGACCTTCTGGACGAAATTCTGGCGCGTATGAAATTGCCGCAGCTTTCCGGCCTGCCGCCATTTCAGGGCGGTGCGGCAGGTTACATCGGATATGAGATGGGGCGCTTTCTGGAGCAGGTTAATATTCCGAATACGGATGATATGCGCCTGCCGGATATGGCGTTGGGCTTTTATGATCAAATCATTGCATTTGACGGCGTGGAGCGCCGCGCGTGGATCATTGCACGCGATATTGGGGGCGCGGAGCCGGCCGCGCGGCTTTCACGTTTGCGCGCAGGGGTGACGGCAGCCCGTGCGGCGCCTTTGCCGCCGGTAGCCGACAGGTTTGATATTGGTGCGTGGAACGCCAACTTTACGCGCACAGACTATGAGGCCGCAGTAACCCGGGTGATCGAGTACATCCTGGAAGGAGATATTTTTCAGGCCAATATTGCGCAACGTTTCTCCGTCGCGTTGGGGCCACAATTTGACCGCTTCGGATTCTATCGCCGGTTACGGGCAGTCAATGCCGCGCCACATGCAGCGTTTCTGGAAATGGGGGAATTCGCCATCGCGTCTTCTTCGCCCGAACGTTTTTTGAAGCTGGCGGACACGATGGTTGAAGCGCGGCCCATTAAAGGCACGCGGCCACGCGGCGCCACCCCCGAACAGGATGACGCGCTTGCGCGCGAATTGACGGCAAGTGAGAAAGACCGCGCGGAAAACATCATGATCGTAGACTTGTTGCGCAATGATCTTAGCCGGGTGTGCGAAGATGGCAGTGTTGACGTGCCGTCACTGTGCGCGCTTGAAAGCTTCGCATCGGTGCATCATCTGGTGTCCACCGTTACGGGCGTGGTGCGCCGGGAGCTTGGACCCGTCGACGTGCTGCGTGCGGCGTTTCCCGGCGGCTCGATCACTGGTGCGCCCAAAATCCGCGCCATGCAGGTGATTGCCGAAATCGAGCCACATATTCGCGGACCCTATTGTGGTGGTTTGGGATATATTGGTTTTGATGGGAGCATGGACATGAATATCGCTATTCGCACGATCGCCATGAACGCGCGCCAGGCGGTATTCCACGCGGGTGGCGGTATTGTCGTGGATTCCGTTCCGTCGGCGGAATACGCAGAAAGCCTGGACAAGGCCCGTGCATTGTTTACCGCGTTTGGATTGGCTCCGCCGGAAAGTGGGGCGCCATGATCCTGCTAATCGATAATTATGACAGTTTTGTGCACAATCTGGCGCGGTATGTCGGCGAACTTGGGCACGAGCGCTGTGTCATACGCAACGACGCGATCAATGTTGGTGAAATTGGCGCACGCTCACCGCAGGCGATCATTATCTCTCCGGGTCCGTGCCGTCCGGCGCAAGCCGGCGTTTCAGGCGAAATCGTGCGGCAACTCGGAACGCATATTCCAATTCTGGGTGTCTGCCTCGGGCATCAGGTGATTGCTGAATGTTTTGGTGGTGTGGTGCGGCGTTCATTCAAACCACAACATGGCAAGGCAAGTCTCGTCCGTCATAATGGGGCCGGAATTTTTGCCGGCCTGCCCAATCCCGTACGCGCCGGGCGGTATCATTCGCTTGCTGTTGATATTCCTTCCGGTGGACCGCTTGAAGTGACGGCCTCTGCGGATGATGGCGAGATCATGGGGCTGGCGCATCATGCGTTGCCAGTATACGGCGTACAGTTTCATCCGGAATCGATATTGACGGAGAGCGGACATGAATTGCTCGGTAATTTTTTGCGCATTGCGGCGCAATGGAATGCCGGCCATGCGAGGGGCGCGGCGTGATTTGCTGGCTAAATGGCGCGTTTTGCCCGGTCGAACAAGCCCGCATTGATCCGCAGGATCGGGGATTTTTACTGGGCGACGGCATTTTTGAAACCATGCTGGCGGTTGATGGCGTGGTGCGCCGTGCGCCACGTCATCTGGCGCGTCTGGCAGGCGCGGCGGAACTGCTAGGCTTTTTTGCGCCATTTTCAGACAATGAAATTCTTGCGGCAATCGGGCGGTTGCTGCAGGAAAACGGTCTTCAGCAGGGGCGGGCCGTGTTACGCCTGACGCTTACCCGTGGCGGCGGTGCGCGGGGCCTCGCTCCGCCGCCACACGTTACACCTGCACTTTTACTTACCGCCGCTGCCACATCGCCGCCACCGCAAAGCATGCGGGCAATCGTTTCGTCTTTTGTCAGGAATGAGAAATCAGTGACCTCGCGGATTAAAAGCCTGAACTATCTTGATAATATAATGGCACGGCGAGAGGCGGTACAGAATGGTGCGGACGAGGCGCTTATGCGCAACAGCACGGGCAATATTGCTGCGGCCAGCGCGGCAAATATTTTTGTGGTGGAGGACGGTGTGCTTTCCACGCCATCGGTTGGCGATGGCGCGCTGCCTGGCGTTATGCGGTCGATTGTACTGGCTGCTGCGGCTGAACTGGATATTCCCGCACGAGAGGGACCGGTCGCAATCGAAGCGCTGACGAGAAGCTCAGAGGCGTTTCTTAGCAACGCGCTGATCGGCGTATGCCCCTTGGTCGAAATAGATGGCAAGGTAATTGGAAATGGTGCAGCGGGTCCCATAACCCGCAAACTTCGGATAATCAGCAAAGATCGCGAATAACGGGGGACGCGGCGACATGCCCGCCAGTATAGCGTTCATAATTTTTCTCAACATCGCCAAGTTTATAAAGATAATTGACCATCATTCCGTGGGACTGCGTCATACCCTTGTCCGACTGATCGCCGAGCCAGTTGATCCGTTCAATGCGCGCCCCATTGCTAAGGTGGAAATGTGCAACAGGGTCTTTCGCGCGGTTGGCGCCAGAGCGTTCCCTAAAAAGATAGTGGGCGCACAGACGCATCATAGGCGCGCGCAAAGCCATGGTTTTGCGTGGATCATTTGGCCAGAATTTATCCGCTAGCAGCATCTGCAACGCTTTATCTGCCTGATCGAGGCCCGCGACGGCCATGAGTTGCATGGTTTCGGCTACCGGTAGTAACGTGCCAGCCTGGTCCGATGCGCAAATCTCAGACAGCCAGGCTGCGAATCCAGGAATGGGCGACAGGGTGGCGAATGTTTTCAGCCTCGGAAATTCCACCTGCAATTCTGCGACGACCTGTTTGATCAGCAATTCGCCAAAGCTGACGCCCGCAAGACCGGCCTGCGCATTGGAGATGGAATAAAAGATCGCCGTATCGGCTTCTTCGGCGTTGCTTGACGGCGTTGATTCATCCAGCAGATTCTGCACATTCCCCGCCATGCCGTTGACGAGCGCGACCTCAACGAAAATCAGCGGTTCTTCGGGCATGGCGGGATGAAAAAACGCAAAACAGCGGCGGTCCGAGTCCAGCCGGTTTTTCAAATCGCTCCATGAACGGATTTCGTGCACCGCCTCATAGGCGATCAGTTTTTCCAGCAGCGCCGCCGGGGAATACCAGTCTATAATGCGCAATTCCAGGAACCCGGCGTCAAACCAGGATGCCAGCAGAGCGCGCAATTCACGTCCCAATGGTGCAAGCTGGGCGTCTTTGCGCGACAGCCGCAGCAGGTCCGCGCGCAGATCGACCAGGAATTTCACGCCGCCTGCAATGCCGTTAAAACGCTTCAGCAGCCGCAGCCGTGGTGATTCCAGCAGATCGCGTAGCGCATCCTCCACGCCGATCAGGGCGTCGCCGCTCACAATCGCAAGCTCCTGCGCCTTGTTACGCACCGCGGCATGATCAACGCCATACCGCACCGCCAGCATATTGAGAAAACGCTGCCGGCCCGTATCGTTCAGCATCAGATAATAGCGGCCGATTTCAGCAGCTACCTCGCGCGCGGAAACCTCGCCGCCGCGCACGGCCAGGCATATATCGATGCGGGTACGCAGCCAGTTCAAATCGTCATCGGGCAGGTTGGGGCGAAGGGTCCGGGTAAGGGCGATACGGGCCGCCCCAGTTAATCCGCGCAATGCGCGCGCAATTCTGTTTCCGGTCTGGGAGAAAAAACCGGATGTTAATTCGTCCGTTTGCGGGATCAGTTCATTTGCCATAATTTTTGCCATGATGACGTCAACATAAACTATAATATGTTACGCAATGATGTCCGGATATATCTGATCCTGGGTTCGGGCCATTTCATCCCTCAGGTGCAATTTCTTTTTCTTCAATCGTTGCATCTGCAATTGATCAGATCGCGCGGCCAACTGCAGCGCGTCAATTGCGGCGTCAAGGTCGCGATGCTCCTGACGCAACTCCTGTAAACGGATGATTAATGCTTCCTTGTCTTCCATTCGTGAAAAATATCACAAGTTCTGTTTTTCGTCCTGACATTTGGACTAAATTTTTTTGTCATTCACCCCATCGCTGTAATGCCGGGACCTCAAGATCAAACAAATCCAGCACCCGTCCTAGATTATGTTCCACCATATCCGCCAGACTGGCGGGTCTGGTATAGAATGCCGGCATGGGCGGGGCGATGATCGCCCCCATTTCCGATAGCTGGGTCATGGTGCGCAGATGGCCGGTATGCAGCGGCGTTTCGCGCACCATCAGTACCAGTTTGCGGCGCTCCTTCAGCACCACATCCGCGGCGCGTGTGAGCAAATTTGAGGTTGCGCCGGTAGCGATTTCTGCCATGGTGCGCACCGAACATGGCGCCACGATCATTCCCATGGTGCGGTAGGAACCGCTGGCGATCGGGGCTGCAATATCGCCGATACGGTAATGCCTGTCCGCGCGGGCTGTGATTTCGGCTACGCTAAAATCAGTTTCCTCGGCAATCGTCATGACCCCCGGGCGGCTGATGACCAGATGGGTTTCTACCCCCAGGTCCCGCAAAATTTCGAGCAATCTTATGCCATAAATTACTCCTGTTGCGCCGCTGATTCCCACAATTATGCGTGGCCTTGGGGGATTATGTTCCCGTCCGGGACCGCCCGTTGGCAAACCGGACTGGCGCAACAATTCGTCGGCGCTGATTTGCAGAACTTTGGCAAACGCGTCCACCCAGTCCAGCCGAAGGGGTTGCTTACCCTGAAGAATACGGCTGATAACGGCGCGGTCCCGGCCAACCGCCTGGGCCAGCTGTTCCTGCGTCGCGCCAACTATTTTGAGCCTTTGCTTGATCCACAAGGTGTTCATTGTTTAAATATGAGGATAACTCAATATGTGTCAAATTAATTTGTACCTGACTTTTAACGTGAATCATGTTCCACTTACTTTTCTGAACACAGCAGGAGTATCAACCATGAGTCTTGAGTCACACATTGACGCGCTTCAGAAAGAACATGACCGCTTGGACAGCCTCATTGAAAAGGAGCTACTCCACCCTAGCGCCGATGATCTCGAACTCACCCATATGAAACGTGAAAAACTGCGCCTGAAAGACGAAATCACCCGGCTTGCGAGCGAGCAACAGCACGCCCATTCGGGATAAGTCTTACGCCTCGCTTTTTTTTCGGGCGACACATAGCACAAAAGGTGAGGTGATGCGGTTGGGCTGCACGCCAAGCCGTGCCCCCAGCGCCCAGATAGGTGCGGACAAGGCGATTTTTATCACCTGCGCGGGACGGCTGCCAATCAGCCGCTCCAGTGCGCCAAACTGTATCACCCCCAGGTGCGCCAGCAGCACATAGCGGCAGTCAACCACATCCAGCCCGGCTTCGGTATGCGCGCGGGCCAACTGTTCCTGTGTCAGCGGCACATGCTTTTCATAAAGCGGCCGGTCAAAAAATCGCTGCAGCCATCCCAGCGGCCCGGTCATGTTGGGAACCAGTGTGATCATCAAGCCGCCCGCCTTGAGAAACGCGGCACAGGCATTTAGCGCAGCGGCGGTATCGGCGAAATGTTCGATCAGGCCATTTGACACAACGAAATCGAATTCGTTCAGGTGCTCCGCCGGTGGAGCAAACAAATCCCCCTGAACTATCTCTCCCGCAATATCCTGCCTGTCCAGCAAAGCCTGGGTGGCGGCGCAGCCTTGCGGTGAATAGTCGATGCCGGAAATGTGGCAGCCATGGGTACGGCGAAAATATGCCAGCCAGCGTGATCCCCCGCACCCAATTTCGATCAGTTGTTTGCCGTTTGGGTTTTCACTCGCCAGGACGGTGGAAAAGACCATATGCAAATGTCGGTAGGCGTAATTGCGCAAACCGCCTTTGTGCGGATCGATGGGGGAAAGCGGCCGGCTGCCCTGCCATAATGCGTTCCAATATTCCCGCCCGGTTATCGGCCTTGCGTCACTCATGATGCTGGTTTTCGGGCGACGACTGTAATAATGCCGTAGCTTTTTTGCCGCATCTGCCAGCGGGCGTATAGCATGGCGGCGCACCGGTCAATGGCCGCAAGCGGATGGGTGATTGCATAGCGCAGGGTGGCGCTGGCGCCGCGCGTAAGCCCTTTGCGCTGAATATAGAGATGGCGTGATTCCGGAGTGTCGCGCCACAACAAGGGGCGCCGCCGTAGTTTAGCCCAGATGTAATACAGCACGTTCACCGGCGTCATTTCAAATATCGCCTGATCAAAAAGGATTTTCTGCACTTCAAGCCCGGCATCGGCAAGATAGGCGCGAAGCGTGTTTTCGGTAAAGAAATACAGATGCCGGGGAATGTCTTCATTGAAAAGAGCGCGCGATGACAGTGACTCAAAATTTGTTACCAGAAACGCGAACTGGCCGCCGGGTTTCAAGAGCTTCGCCGCTTTGGTAAAATAGGCGCGCGGGTCATGCACGTGTTCCAGCACCGCCCAGGCCGTAATCGCGTCATAGTGTGGCGCATCAAGGGTCAGTTCCGGCAGATGCACACGGTGCACGGGAAAATCTGTTATCGCCAGCGCATTGGGGGAGACCTCCAGCCCTTCCACGCGCCAGCCCCGATCGCGCATAAAGCGGGGGAAATCTCCATTGGCGCAACCAATATCTAGCAGCAGGGGCTGCGCGCCATTGGCCTTTTCTGCAGCGGATGCAAGCAGGGCAGCCTGTGCGGCATAACGGTTTTGGTGTGCGCCTGAATTTTCGAATTCGCTGAAAAATGCTGGCGGATAATAATGCGTCATCTGTGCGGGAGCCGGACGCGGATTAACAAAACCCAGCCCGCAACGCGCGCAGCCAACAATGCAAAACCAGTCGGTTATATCGAACAGTGTATCGGGCTGTTCATAGACGTGCGTCAGCTGCGTCTCCCCACATAGGTTACAGGTGACCTGTTCCATATTAAACTTCCCGGTTTTGTGCAGCTTTTGGCAGGTGATGATAGAACGCCGTCAGCGTCGCGGCCAGCAGCAGAAAAAATACGACCGAAGTGGCTGCGGCGATGCCAGTCACGCCGGCGCCATTTATGAAAAAGTAATTTAATATCGCATTTAGCACTGCGGCGCTCGCAGATAGCAGTAAGAGCAAAAAGTTATGCCCCATTGCCGCCAGCGCCCGCGCAATAACAATCCATCCCAGGTAAAACGGAATCTGCAGAATATACAGCGCCTGCACGCTGGCGACCATCGTGGCATCCTCGGTGCTGAACTGGCCGCGTTGAAACATCATTTCGATGATCGGGAGGCTGAACCAGGAAATAAATATGCACAACGGCAAGGCCAAGGTGAGCGTAAGCACGAGACAGCGCTGCACAAGCGCGCGTAAGCTGCCCCAATCGCGCTCTGTGGTCAAACCCGCAAAGGCGGGTAATATCGCCGCCCCCAGCGCCAGTGCGCCAACCGAGCCGGTGAGCGAAACCAGGCGGCCACCAAAGATGACGCCAGTAATGGCCCCAGTCCCGACGCTGGTGGCCATGGCCTGGTCGATTACCGGAATAAGGCCAAGTATGGCTGCGCCAACGAACAGCGTTCCAAACGCGCGCTCGAATCCGTTGTCCGCCAGACGTGGCAGGCGCGGTGCGGCAAGCAGGCCCCGCCGGTATAACACAATGCCCATCACCACAAATTCCAGCAATGCGCCGAGCAGCATGCCGGCCACAAACGCTCCGGCGCCATAATCGTCCGCATAGGTAAACAACATGAAAATGGTCGCCAGCGGGCTAAGGACCGGGATGCTGGCGGGAAGCGCGAGAATTCCCTGCGAGTTGGCAATGGCCGTCCACAAAGCCGCAAAGCCGTACAGTGGTACAAGCAGGCAAAGCAACAGCAGCCAAAGCTGTGCCAGCGCCATTTTTTCCGGCGTCAAATGCGTTGTCAGCAGCGGCAAATAAAGCGGTGAGATAATCGCCGCCAGCAGGCCAAGCCCGCAAAATCCTATCATCGCCGCACCAATGGCGCGGGCGATGGCTGCGTGCAAAGCTTCCTTCCCGCCATTCTGGCGCGCCCGTATCAGTGCCGGGATGATTGCAGGTCCTGCGCAGGCGAGAATGGAATAGAAAAGAAACGATGGCACCAGATACGCAATTAAAAATACATCCAGATCCGCGCCGACGCCGAATACGGACGCGGCAGCCACCTCGCGGCCAAAGGACAAAATACGCACCAGTATGGTGATAAGGCCGATAATACCGGCACTTCTTGCAACGCCCTGTAAAGTGGCGGGGCGTATCATGAGCGGGTTTCCGGCGGTTTCGAATGGCGTCTGTATTCACCCCTATCCCCTCCCCACAAGGGGGAGGGGAAGAGTACGATGAAATTCTGAGATAAGCCCCTCCCCTCGATAGGGAAGGGGTTGGGTTGGGGTGGGGTGAGCAAAACGCATGCATTACCAGCTATTCGCATTGCGTGAGTTGCTAGTCGCTTCTCAAAATCACCAGCATCGTATCACTATAGATGCGGCGGTCCAGTTCTGTATAACCGGGGCATCCTGGCAAACTTTCGTCACGTGCCATCTCGATCACCAGAACGGCGTTCGGGTTTAGCCAGCCGCCTTCGCATAGGCCATTCAGTGCAGGTTCAATCAGCCCCGAATGATAGGGCGGATCGAGAAACACCAGATCGAACGGGCCGCCGCAATTGCTCTCCATCGGGCCCAGGCTGGATGCATCGCGGCGGTACAGCTTTGTGGCGCCCGCCGCCTGCAGGGTTTCGACATTCTCCCGGATGGCGGCGCGTGCTGCGGGCGCGTTGTCGACAAACAACACCCGCGTTGCCCCGCGTGACAGCGCTTCCAGTCCCAATGCGCCGCTGCCCGCAAACAGGTCCAGTACCCGCGCGCCTTGCGGCAAAGGCGGTTTGCCCGCATCCGATACGCCATGCGCCAGAATATTGAACAGGGCTTCGCGCACCCGTTCGGACGTGGGCCGCGTTGTGCTGCCCGCAGGGGCCACCAGGGTGCGGCCACGATGGACACCGCCGACAACCCTCATTTTTTGCGCGGCCCGCGTTTGCGCGGCGGGACGGCTTTGGCCCAGCCGGTTCTGTCCTGAAACACGCCAAGCTGCTCCATCACCTTGACGGTGGGCAGTTCGTCCACGGCCCCGATCTTGAGGTCACCCAGTTGAAACGGCCCATAGGCGACGCGAATCAGCCGGTTCACCTGCATGCCCAGATGCGCCAGCACCTTGCGTACTTCGCGGTTTTTGCCTTCACGTAAGGCAACGCTCAGCCAGCTGTTATCGCCCTGTTCGCGTTCCAGCTCCGCCTTGATCGGGCCGTAATGCTGCCCCTCCACGGTCACGCCGCGCATCAGGCGTTCCAGCGCGCCGGCATCGGGTTTGCCGAAC
>JAUSQH010000193.1 GCA_030652895.1 Alphaproteobacteria bacterium | reverse complement strand
GCGGATGTGCGCCAGAAACTGATTGCCCAGCCCTTCCCCCTTCGACGCGCCGCGCACCAGACCGGCAATATCAACAAACGAGAGACGCGTGGGAAGGATCTTAGCGGATTTTGCAATGGCGGCCAGTTTGTCCAGGCGCGGGTCCGGCACCGGCACATCGCCCACATTGGGTTCGATCGTGCAAAATGGATAGTTCGCGGCTTCCGCCGCCGCCGTTTCAGTCAACGCATTGAACAATGTCGATTTTCCGACATTGGGCAAGCCGACAATACCGCATTTGAATCCCATCCGAGCCTTATTCCTTTTCTATTTTCTTATCTGCAGACGCAGCTTCTTTACGCGGGTTGGGATTCAGCACTGCGGCCACCCGGTTTTGAAATTCCCCGTCCTCGCCACGCAAAATATACTCCGCACACGCTGCAATTGCGTCAAGTAACGGGGTCAGCCAATCCTTGCTTTCCTGCTTCGTGAAATCGCTCAGCACATAGGGCGTGACCAGATCTTTATTTCCCGGATGGCCGACGCCGATGCGCACACGGCGATAGTCCGCGCCGACATGCGCGTCGATTGAGCGCAACCCGTTATGACCGCCATTTCCGCCGCCGGTTTTGACACGCAGCTTGCCGGGGGCAAGATCAAGCTCATCATGGAAAACCACAATATCCGCGGGCGTCAGTTTGAAAAACCGCATCGCCTCACCCACGGACTGCCCTGAAAGATTCATGAACGTGGTGGGCCTCAGGCACACTACCTTTTCACCCGCAATCAGACCATCGCGGGTTACGCCCTGAAAGCGGTAACGCGGCGCCGCCAGCCGGTAATGCTCTGCGATCGCATCCACAGCCATCATGCCGGCATTGTGCCTGTTGTTGGTATATTTCTGACCCGGATTACCGAGCCCCACCAAGAGCAGCATGGCGCGGCCCCTTAAAACAGTATCCGGTTAGATGGAAGCGCCCAGAACAATACTCAATCAGATAAAACCGTCAGGTCCGATCTGATCAAATAGAACTGCACTATTTTTTACCGCCAGCCGCGGGCTTTGCCGCTGCCGCCGCCGGGGCTTTGGCACCACCCGCAGCAGGTTTAGCGTCCCCTGCTTTGGCGGCTCCGCCTGTCGCAGGCACCCCTTCCGCGCCAACAGCATCTGCGCTCTCAGCAACGGCTTTTTCAACCACCGGCGCTGCAACTGTCACGACAGTGAAATCGCGGCCCCTAATGGCGGGACGCGCTCCTTCGGGGAGTTTGACACCCGAAATGTGGATCCCATCACCGATATCCAGTTCACTGATATCAACCTCAATATGATCGGGAATATCATCAACCGGGCACAGCAGTTCAATCTCATGGCGCACGACATTCATGACACCGCCACGTTTCATGCCTGGCGACACCTCTTCCCCCGTAAAATGCACCGGGATCTGCACATTTATGATAGAGCCTTTGAACAGCCGCAAAAAGTCTACGTGCAGCGGAAAGTCACGCACCGGATCAAGCTGTAAATCGCGCGGAATGACACGCACCGGCGCGCCTTCGCCCAAATCCACCATGAACTGATGGCTCAGGAAACCACCACGCTTCAGAACTTTCATCAGCGCTGCATACTCGATGGAAATCATCTGCGGCTTTTCAGGACCGCCATAGATGACGCCAGGGACCCTTCCCTCGCGACGGCTTGCCCTTGCGGGGCCTTTGCCCGCTCCATCCCGCGTTTGCGCGGCAATTGTCTGTATCTCAGCCATCATAATATACCTGGTTGCGTCGCACTGCCCATTTTCTGGAAGCGCGGTAAAGTAACGAAATACTGCAAGGGGCGGGTTTTACCCCTGATTTATGCGCTTATCAAGGGGCATCTGGGGGCAGTTGCGCATTCACACCCCCGGATTTAGGGTTACAGGCCTTAATCGGCTAGTCAAACAGGCTGGAAACCGACTTTTCCTCGGAAATTCGGTGAATCGCTTCCGCCATCAGCGGGGCAATCGGCAGACTGCGAATGTTGCGGGATTTGCGCATCGCCTCGGTGGCGGCGATGGTGTCCGTCGTAACCAGGCTTTCCAGCTGGGAGGCCTCGACGCGCGCTACCGCACTTCCCGACAGAACACCATGGGTTACATAGGCGTGAACGCCCGTTGCGCCATGATCCTTCAGGGATTTAGCGGCATTGCACAGGGTTCCCGCGCTATCGACGATGTCATCCACCATGATGCAGATACGGCCATCTACCTCGCCTATGATGTTCATTACCTCGGATTCGCCAGCGCGTTCACGGCGTTTGTCGACAATCGCCAGATCGCCATCCAGGCGTTCCGCCAGAGCGCGCGCGCGCACCACCCCGCCCACATCCGGGGAAACGATCACCGGCTTGATTCCGTTGAAGCGTTCCCTGATATCGCGGATCATAACAGGAGCGGCGAACAGATTATCCGTCGGAATATCGAAAAA
>JAUSQH010000143.1 GCA_030652895.1 Alphaproteobacteria bacterium | reverse complement strand
ATCCGCACCCAATACACCCGACTTCAAAGGCGCTGACAGCTTTAAGGGCGAAATTTATCATACCGGCAAATGGCCCCATGACAGTGTGGATTTCACTGGCAAGCGGGTGGGCGTGATCGGCACCGGGTCGTCCGCCATTCAGTCGATTCCGATCATTGCCAAACAGGCCGCGCATCTGACAGTGTTTCAGCGTACGCCAAATTATTCTGTGCCGGCAGGAAACCGCCCCATGGATCCCGACCTGCAACGTGAAATTAAAGCCGATTACGCAGCCTTCCGGAACAAGGAAAATAATCAGCAAACCGCTTTTGGTTCGCGCTTCGAGACCAGCAATGCGGAGATCCTGAAGATCTCCAAAGCAGAGCGTGACGCCATTTATGAGAAATATTGGCAGATTGGCGGGCTGCTGTTTTTATATGCGTCCGACGAATTGCTGCTGAATAAGGACGCCAACGAAACTGCCGCTGAATTTATCCGCGAGAAAATTCGCGGTATCGTAAAAGACAAGGCCACGGCGGAATTACTGTGCCCGGATACAGTGGTGGGCTGTAAGCGTCTGTGCGCCGACAGCGGCTATTTCGAAACCTTCAACCAGCCCAATGTTAAACTGGTCGATGTAAAATCCGCCCCCATTGAGGAACTGACGTCCAAAGGCCTGCGCACCGGGAACACGGAGTTCGAATTGGACTGCATCGTGTTCGCCACCGGTTTTGACGCCATGACCGGATCGCTGCTGCGCATGGATATCCGGGGCCGTAACGGCCTGACATTGCAGCAAAAATGGGCCGAAGGACCACGGACCTATCTGGGCCTGACCACGGTTGGCTTCCCTAACATGTTTATCGTTTCCGGCCCCGGCAGCCCATCGGTGCTGACAAACATGGTGCCCAGCATCGAGCAGCATGTGAACTGGATCGCTGACACGATCAGTGATCTGAATGCGCGTCAGCTAAACTGTATCGAGCCGGTCGTGGAAGCCGAAAACGCCTGGGTGGATCATGTGAATGAAGTGGCGGGATATACACTGTTCCCGACCTGCAACAGCTGGTATCTGGGCGCCAACATTCCCGGCAAGCCGCGCGTGTTCATGCCCTATCTGGGCTTTCCGCAATATGTTGCAAAATGCAATCAGGTCCGCGCCGACGGCTATGACGGTTTTGCGTTGAGCAAGGGGTGACAGGTTAGGTTCGCCCCACACCCAAAATATGTTGTGTCACCCCGGGCGGATTCCAGCGTCCACGAAGATCAGGCGTCGCGGTGGACCTTTTCGCGGCGTTCGTGGCGCTCCTGCGCCTCAATGCTAAGTGTTGCGACAGGCCTGGCGTCGAGACGGCGCAGGCTGATGGGTTCGCCGGTTTCCTCGCAATACCCATAACTGCCGTCCTCAATGCGCTTGAGCGCGGCGTCAATTTTGCCGACCAGCTTGCGCTGCCGGTCGCGGGTCCGCAATTCAATCGAGCGATCGGTTTCATCCGAGGCGCGATCAGCCACATCAGGGTGTTGGCTGCTTTCATTTTGCAGGTTTTTTAGTGTTTCCCTGCTCTCAAGCAGGATGTCTTCTTTCCATTTCAAAAGCTTGCGACGGAAATACTCCTTCTGCCGTAAGTTCATGAACGGCTCGCTCTCTTTTGGGCGATAATTGGGAGAAAGCTTGGTCGCCATATCCCTACTCCATGTGACGCTTCCATTTGGAAAATCGGCGCGAGTATAGGTTTACCCATGCTAGGTATCAACCTATGTAATCAATAATCAACTAATAACCGTTGCCAAGGCAAAAGACCCTAAAATCCTGCTCAAAGCCGCCAAAAAGCCGTTAAAACTCATTAAAAGCCGCTAAAACCGTTAAAAACCGTTAAAAAGTAATCTTGGACATCTCCAGCTTGGCCAGCTCGACTTTGGCGCGCAACTCAATATCGGATAAAATAAGCCCGAGCCGGGGGTCAGTGAAGCCTTCGCGCTTTGTATTGCTGAGGGCCAGCAGCCGACGCAGTTTGCGTTCTGGCAGCGTTCCCATCAACAGGCCATGGCGCACCTCATCCAGCAGATCAAGCATCTCTTCTGCCCGGTTCAACGTATCGCGATGGCCCTTGCCAGAATCATCGACCTCTTGAATGCTGAGTAATGAGCCAATCGCCGCTGCGGGGCCTACCCCCGCCGCAGGCTTGGCGTCACCGGAGTCATCGGTGTGATCAAGCGCGAACGTAGCGCCGTCACCCGAACGCGACACATTCTTGCGCCGCACCGGCGTCGTCTCGATTTTGCCTGATCCGGTAATTTTCATCTTCACTCATGCCTCTGAGGCTATTTAACGGACTTATCCTTAACAAATATTGAAACGCGGCCTGGCGGCGACGGCAGAAATATCATTCCAGCGGCAATAGTTGCCGCTGGAAAAATCACCATTGGCGTAAAAACCCCAGTATTTCGGGGTTTTGGCTTGGCATGGTTTTCGCTTATTCCCTAATGCCCCGGCAGAAGGTACGCGGCCCCTTAGGGATAAAATTATGTATTGGACATCTCCTCGTTATTGCGGTCTCACAGGAATTATCCGGCAGGCAGGTAGGCTTGCGCGTCTGTTACTTTGCGTCAGCCTTGTCTTTTCACTCATGCCGCCACAACTTGCGGCAGCCTCGCGTATCAAGGATGTGGTCGATTTTGAGGGCGTACGTAACAATATGCTCATCGGCTATGGGTTGGTGGTAGGCCTTAACGGCACCGGAGATTCGCTGCGCAATGCGCCGTTTACCCGGCAAAGTCTGGAATCCATGCTGGAACGGCTGGGCGTAAATACACGCGGCGCGACCCTGAACACGAACAATATTGCGGCCGTCATGGTGACAGCCAACCTGCCCCCGTTTGCAGCCCAGGGAACCAATGTCGATGTCGCTATCAGCGCCATGGGCGACGCTAAAAGCCTGCGCGGTGGCATCTTGCTGGTCACACCGCTGATGGGCGCCGATAGCGAGGTCTATGCAGTGGCACAAGGCCCGGTTTCCGTCGGGGGCTTTTCCGGCGGCGGACAAGGCGCCAAAGTCGTTAAGGGTGTCCCAACCAACGGCAAGATTGCCAACGGCGCAATAGTGGAACGCAGCATTGATTTTGCGCTCGCATCAATGTCTGAAATCAAACTGTCACTTCGCAATCCTGATTTCACTACCGCACAGCGTATCGCCACCGCGATCAACGGCCGCATGGGAAGCCGGATCGCATTTATGATTGATCCGTCTACGGTGAACATGACACTGCCCGCAAATTATGGCGGCGGTATTGTGTCTTTGATAACAGACGTAGAGCAATTGCAAATAACGCCGGATCAGCCAGCCACTGTGGTTATAGACGAAGCTTCCGGTATCATTGTGATGGGCAAGGATGTGCGCATCAATACAGTTGCGATTGCGCAAGGCAACCTGACCATTCGCGTGACGGAGACGCCGCAGGTCAGCCAGCCTGCACCGTTCTCGCAAGGGGGAACGACACAGGTGGTGCCGCGCACGAATCTTGAAATAGACCAGAGCGAAGATAAGAAACTTACGGTGCTTAAAGATGGCGTCAGTCTCGAAGATTTGGTCAACGGACTTAACGCGCTAGGAATCGGACCTAGCGACATGATCTCAATCCTGCAGGCGATAAAGGCTTCCGGGGCCTTACAAGCCGAAATCGAGGTGATGTGATGGCGGGCGTTCCTGGTATGGATGCAAACACCGGCATGATGGCGCTGCAACAGATGCGCGCCGGTCAGCCCGAGGCCATGGCGAGACGGCTAAACTCCCCGAATGAGGCAAACACAAGCGATGCAGCGGCGCGCAAAACCGCCAACGAGTTTGAGGCCATGTTTTTGTCGCAGATGCTGGAACATATGACTACCGGCATCAAAACCGATGGCCCCTTTGGCGGCGGCCAGGGTGAAGAAATGTTCCGTTCACTGCTCAATCAGCAATATGCTGAAATGCTGACGAAAAGCGGAGGCATTGGCATTGCCGATCATGTATATCGTCAAATCCTTGCCTTACAGGAGGTATAGGCCGTGAGCGATGCAGCAATGCCCGCACAGGAATCCGGCGCTGTTGATCCTTTGGGCACAACAACTCTGGATGCACGCGTGAATGCGATCCTGTCGCTGACAAACCAGTTGACGGGTCTGATCACTTCGGAAACTACGTTGCTGAAAACGCGCCGCGCTGCAACCCTGCGCGAAACCGAAACGGAAAAAGCGCGCCTTTCATCCCTGTATGCGCGCGAGATGCGCGCCATCAAAGCGCGCCCCGAACTGCTTGCAGGGATAAGCGCCAGACAAAAGGAAATGCTGCACGCCGCCTCGGTGGCGTTCAAAGCCTGTGTCGTAACGCATGTCCGCACCCTGTCGCGTATTCGTGCGGTAAGCGAAAGCCTGGTGGTGGCGATAGGCGAAGAGCTCAATCGCAAACATAGACCCATGACCAGTTATAAAGGCCCCAACGGGCCTATAATGACCAGATCGTCCGCCGCATCACATTCGCCAGCATTCGGTTTTGACCGGTCTATTTGAAAAGTGCCATAAAGGCGCGCTATGACAGACAACACTCAATTACCGCGCCTGACATTTGTGCTTGGCGGCGCCAGGTCGGGTAAAAGCGCGTATGCGTTGGCGCTGGGCGAATCCGCCATAATAGCCGACGGCGGCACCCGGGAACTCATTTTTGTCGCGACGGGCGAAGCGGGTGACGATGAAATGGCATTGCGCATCGCCCGCCATCAGGCGGATCGAGGGCCACACTGGCGTACGCTTGAGGCGCCGCTGGAATTAAGCGGTGCGCTGCGCGACGCCGACGGGCCGGGACGCGTGATTGTTGTGGATTGCCTTAGCCTGTGGTTGAGCAATCTTATCCATGCGGAGTGTGATCCAGATCACGCCTGCACGCTTTTATTACAAACGCTTGCCAACTGTTCGGGCGCGGTTATTCTCATCTCCAATGAGGTCGGACTTGGTATCGTTCCGGATAACGCCCTGGCAAGGGCATTTCGTGACAAAGCCGGGAGAATGCATCAGCGTATCGCGGCGCAGGCTGACCGCGTGGCACTTATCGTTGCGGGTCTGGCACTGCCTCTAAAATAGGCGCCGCACAACTTATTGTTACCACCAGCTGGTTCTTTAGCCTATTGGAATAGCGGTGACGACACCCTAATTGTTAGCCGGAAATATGTGTTAAAGGAATGTGACGTCCGAACACGGTAAAGCGGGGCATTCAAAAATAACAGAATGGGGGATTATGCGTATTGCGATTATTGGCTCCGGTGTAGCCGGACTTGGCGCCGCCTGGCTGTTGCATGACGCGCACGATATAACACTGTATGAGTCGGACAATAGGATTGGCGGACACTGCAACACGGTGGATATCGATTATGACGGGGAACAAATCCCCGTCGATACTGGCTTCATTGTTTATAACGAGAATAACTATACCAACCTGACGGCGTTGTTTGCGGCCCTTGGAGTCAAGAGCGAAGCCAGCGACATGAGCTTTGCCGTCAGTTCAGGCGGCGGAAAAATTGAATGGGGAAGCGGTAGTCTGAACACGGTATTTGCGCAGCGGCGCAATCTGTTCCGGCCCAGGTTTTTGTCAACGCTGAAGGAAATACAGCGCTTTAACAAAAATGCCCCACTTGATATGGAACGCGGCGCGTTGCGCGGGCTCACTCTTAACGCTTATCTGGACCAGCAAGGGTATTCGAAAGATTTCCGGGCAAATTATCTGTTCCCCATGGGGGGCGCGATATGGTCAATGCCAAACAGCGGAATGCAGGGGTTTCCTGCGGAAAGCTTTGTCAGCTTCTGCAATAATCATTTTTTACTGTCACGCGACCGGCCGCGCTGGCGGACAGTCAGCGGCGGCAGCCGTGAATATGTGAAAAAGCTGACAGCCCCTTTTGCGGATCGCATCCGCGCCAACTCCCCCGTGGTCCGGGTATGCAATACTGACGGCAAGGTTCTGGTGCAGGACGCAGACGGACAGCAAACTTTTTTTGATCATGCGATCATTGCCGCCCATGGCGACCAGGCGTTACGCATGCTGGAGGCGCCAGCCCCGCTAGAGCGTGAAATTCTGGGGCATGTAAATTATGCGCCGAATATCGCCTATGTGCATCGTGACACGGCGTTAATGCCACGTTTGCGTAAAGTATGGTCGAGCTGGAATTACATTTCCTACGATGGCGCAGATACCCAACTATCCGTCAGCTACTGGATGAACAGGCTACAGAATATCCGCGCCGAAAAACCTCTTTTCATCACCCTGAATCCGGTTACACTACCGAAACCCGAGTTGACCTTTGCCGCGATTGAATATGACCATGTGCAATACGACATGAAATGTTTGCAGGCGCAGCGGCGGTTAAACATGATTCAGGGCGTTCGTAATATCTGGTACTGCGGCGCATGGACCGCGCATGGCTTTCACGAAGATGGCCTGTGTTCCGGGCTAGCGGTAGCGGAACAAATCAGCGGCATACGACGGCCCTGGGCGGAGCCTGCCGCGCAGACTCTCCAGGAAGCCGCGGAATGAGCAACTCCCCATCATTACCTGATGCTGCAATTTATTTTGGTCATGTCATGCATTGCCGCCTGCGGCCGTTTCGCCATCGTTTTGTTTATCGTGTATTTTCGCTGTTTACGGACATTGACTCGCTGGATGCACTGGATGCGCGCACCCTGTTTTTCTCTCACAACCGTTTCAACCTATTCAGCCTGATGGACAGGGATCATGGACCTGCCGATGGCTCACCGCTGCGCCCCTGGGTGGAATCCCAGTTGAGCGAAACTGATATCAGCATAACTGGCGGGCGCGTTTTCATGCTCTGTTTCCCGCGTATGTTTGGATTCGTATTTAATCCGTTGACGGTATTCTTTTGTTTTGACGCCCAATCCCACCTGCGTGGCGTTGTCTACGAGGTGCGTAATACTTTTGGCGAAAAACATCCCTATGTGGTCGCTGTTGATGAAGTTCCTTCACCCGATTCCCTCATCACGCACCAGCGCGACAAAAATTTTTATGTGTCTCCATTTATCGACATGAATATGGTTTATACGTTTCGTCTGCGCATACCGGGTGAAAAGCTGTCGGTTATGATCCGCGAGCATGCGCCGGAAGGCGAGATACTGATCGCGACACTGACCGGCGAAAGACGACGCTTTTGCGCGAGCACCCTGATGCAGGCGCTGTTCCTGTATCCCCTTATGAGCCTAAAAATAATAGCCGCGATTCATTTTGAGGCTTTGCGACTGTGGCGCAAAGGTGCAAAATTCGTTGGCCGGACGTCTGCAAACGCCACATGAAATCGGAGAAGCGTTATGCCATCGCGAATGTCTGACTGGAATAATGCGGACGCCACCACCAGAGACATGCGTTTCACGGGCGTCCAGAAGGTGACAGGAAGGGATATTACGCGACTTCCAGGTGTAAATGGCTGGATGCGAGCGGCCCTGGCAATCGTCGCCCATGTTTCGGTGGGCAGTTTGGTGATTGTACTGCCGGACGGCCGAAAATTGAAATTTGACGGCGCCGCACCGGGAGAAACCGGCGTCGTACAGGTGCACGACACCGGCTTTGCCAAAAAACTGCTGACTGGCGGGGGAATTGGATTTGCGGAAGCCTATCTGGACGGCCAATGGGATACGCCAGATCTGCAAACCCTGCTGAGTGTCATTGCGTTAAACAATAACAGCATCGGCGCCAACGCCCGCGGGAAATGGTGGGTTAATATTCTGGAACACATACGCCATAGCCTTCTACGGAAAAACTCCCGCCGTGGGGCGCGGCGGAACATTGAATATCATTATGATTTGGGCAATGATTTTTATTCCTTGTGGCTGGATGCAGGCATGACTTATTCCTCGGCGCTGTTCAAGAGAGCAGATGAAAGCCTCGAACAGGCGCAGCACAATAAATACAGTGCGTTGGCGCAACGCATTGCATTACATCCCGATCATCACCTGCTTGAAATTGGTTGTGGCTGGGGGGGCTTCGCAGAATTTGCGGCCGGGGAAATCGGCTGCAAGGTGACCGGCATCACGATCAGCCAGGAACAGTATGCATTTTCAAAGAAACGCATATTCGAAAACGGCCTTGCAGAAAAAGTCGACATTGTCATTCAGGATTACCGTGATTTGTCGGCGCAGTACGACCGCATCGCATCGATTGAAATGTTTGAAGCTGTGGGAGAAGCGTACTGGCCGCACTATTTCGGCAAGTTGCACGACAGTCTTAAGCAGGGCGGCCTGGCGGGCTTGCAACTGATCACCATCGCCGACAGGTATTTCGAGAGCTACCGGCACGGCCAGGATTTCATTCAGCGTTATATTTTTCCAGGCGGTATGCTACCCAGTCCTGCGGCCTTGTCGGAACAGATTTCCCACGCCAATTTACACCTGCGCGAACAGTTCTCGTTTGGCATTGATTATGCCCATACATTGCGCCGCTGGCATGAAAAATTTCAAAAAAAGTGGCCGGAGATTGAGAAACTCGGGTTTGACACCCGCTTCCGCCGTATGTGGACATATTATCTGGCATATTGTGAAAGCGGCTTTTCGTCGCACAACACCGATGTCGTACAAATGACGCTGGCCCGCGCGTGACATCACCGCCACCTGCAGAAAACGATTCCGGCGGGCCGCGCGCGCTTACCATTGGCACGTATATCGCCTATGGCATACCAGCCTTGCCGATCGCGGCTTTCGCGGTGCCGATCTACATATATATCCCACCTTTCTATGCGCAGGAACTGGGCATCAGCCTTGCCGCCATTGGAACCGTGCTAACGATGGCGCGGATACTTGACGCCCTTTCATGGCCCGTGATCGGAATTCTTTCGGACCGTTTGAATACCCGTTGGGGCCGACGCAAGCCCTGGATCGCTTTCAGCACCCCCTTTATCCTGGTCGCGGCGCTGATGCTGTGCATGCCTCCACCCGGCTCCGGCAGCCTCTATCTGTTTATCTGGAGCGTGGTGATCTATATAGCGTCTTCGGCGCTTACGCTTCCGCATAGCGCCTGGGGGGCCGAGCTTTCGCGCGATTATCACGAACGCTCGCATATTGTGGCGTGGCGCGAAGGGTTGACCGTTGTTGGCACGCTGATTGCCACCGTGATTCCGTCGCTTGTCACAAAATATGGTGGAGATGATCCGCAACTTCCGCTGATAGGCATTGCCGTCTTTGCGGGCGTCATGCTGCCGCTTAGTATTCCCTTTGCATTGCGCGCCGTGCCAGAGGCGCCTGTTTTGCGCTTTGCCGAAAAAGATTGGCGCGCTGGCCTGCGGATCGTGTGGCGCAATCAACCTTTCCGGTTGCTGCTTGGCGCCTTTCTGCTGAATGGTGTAGCAAATTCTCTGCCTGCAACGCTATTCCTGCTGTTTGCCACCCATGTGCTGAAAGCAGCGGACTATCAGGGCGCGCTGCTGTTTGCTTATTTTGCCGCGGGCGTCATATCCGTTCCCCTGTGGCTCATACTGGCCAAACGCTATAGCAAGCACAGGGTTTGGGGCTCCTCTATGCTATGGGCCTGCCTGATATTCGCATGGGTACCGTTTCTGGGGCACGGAGATGTCCTCGCGTTTTTCACGATCTCCGTTCTTAGCGGCATCGGTCTTGGCGCAGACATGGTGCTGCCCGGGTCCATGCAGGCGGATGTCGTGGATGCGGATACGCTGGAAAGCGGCGAACAACGGACCGGCCTCTATTTCGCCCTGTGGGGCGTTGCCACCAAGCTGTCACTTGCTGGCGCTGTCGGCATTGCTTTCCCGCTGCTGGAGTTTCTGGGCTTCGACGCCCAGATCACCAGCAATGGACCGGGTGCCCTGCTGGGGCTGGCGCTGTTGTACAGTATCGTGCCGGTCATACTGAAAATACTATCCGTAATAATGATCTGGAACTTTCCCATCGACGCAGAAAGCCAGTCCCGCATCCGCCAGGAAATCGAACAGCGCAGCACCAGCGGACATCTGGTTTAGCGGTAACCGGGGCGCCCTGCCCTTAATCCGTCAAAGCCTGATAGCTCAGCACCTTCATTTCCCGGCGCAGCGGATAGCTGGATGACGGCATCAATTGCGTTAGCAGCATACCTATCATTTCTTCACGAGGATCAACCCAGAACATCGTGCTGGCCATTCCGCCCCAGGCATATTCCCCCGGTGTACCCACGACCTGCGCCTTTGCCGGGTCAAGCATTACAGAGAAGCCCAGCCCAAACCCGATGCCGTCATAACTGGTTTCACTGAATACCGGCTGGCCCATACTGGTAAGATCGCCTCCCGACGGCAAATGATTGCAGGTCATATAGTCCACTGTCTTGCGCCCCAGCAGCCGCGCGCCATCCAGTTCACCCTTGTTCAGCAGCATGCTGCTAAAACGCAGATAATCCGCCGCCGTGGAAGCCAGACCGCCACCGCCCGATAAAAACGCCCGCTGTTTCAAATAGCGGCTGGTTTTGGGCGCATCCGCCACATGCAGGCTGCCGTCCTTGCGCCTGGAATAGTTCGTCGTCAGACGGTCTGCATCCCGGGCGGGAATGCTAAAGCCTGTATCGATCATGCCCAGCGGATCAAAAATCCGGGTGCGGAAAAACTCATCCAGCGCCATGCCGGAAATCACCTCAACCAAATGCCCCAGCACATCCGTGGACATGGAATAATTCCAGCGCGTTCCAGGATGAAACTGCAGCGGCATCTGCGCCAGTCTGTTCATAAATTCAGCAGTTGATAATTGCGTTGTGCCGCCATCAAGCTCATTCAGACGGTACATAGCGTCAACCGGCGACGTGCCCATAAAGCCGTAGGTAAGCCCGGACGTATGGGTGAACAGGTCGCGAAATGTTATAGGCCGTTCCGCCGCCACGGTTTCCGGCTTGCGCGCCGAGCCGCCGGTATAAACCCGCGCGTCCGCAAAGGCGGGAAGATAGTGGCTGATCGGGTCATCCAGTTGAAAACGCCCTTCCTCATACAGCATCATCGCCGCCACCGAGGTGACGGGCTTGGTCATCGAATAGATACGGAAAATAGCATCCTGCGCCAACGCCTTGCCGGACTCGATGTCCATCGTTCCACGGACATCCAGATAGGCCAGCTGGCCCTTGCGCGCCACCAGTGTCAGCACACCGGAAAGTTTTGCCTCATCAATATATTTCTGGAAGTGCGGACCAATTTGCGCCAGGCGGCGGGGGCAGAGGCCGACGCGTTGCGGATCATCATCAACTTTGAGCATAATTCTCCCCGGCGACATTTCAAACACACTACAATAACCGAAATTTACGGCAACCAAAGGGCCGGTCAGCATGGTAAACCACAAACCCGCACGATCCAGAAAAATCTTGATGAAAAAGCGCCGAGCGCCCGCCGGAAGCAAGCCCGGGACACTCATAACCGATCCATCCGCGCAGGCCCCGGTCATTCGGATGATCAGTTATGACCCTGCGGGAATTGATGTTTTGCCAATTACCGGCGTCGCGGCGCTACGCAAGAAAATGTCGGGTAAACGCGGTGTGACGTGGATTGACGTTGCCGGGGTGGGAGATGCGGGCGTATTGCAGGAAATTGGCGAGATTTTCGGCCTTCACGGGCTTGCGCTGGAAGACGTCATAAATGTGCACCAACGTCCCAAAATTGAAGAATATCCGGAACATACTTTTATTGTTATGCAGATGTCTGAAATTGACGATGATTTCATTCCCGAGCAATTTTCGATTTTTCTGGGCAAAGATTACGTTTTGAGTTTCCAGGAGAAACCTGGCGATTGCTTCGATGTGATCCGTACCCGGCTTAATCAGGAAAACAGCCGGATCCGTCATGAAGGCGCGGATTATCTTGCATATGCGCTGATAGACGCGGTTACGGATTCCTATTTCCCGATACTGGAACGTTACGGCGAGGCCATTGAAACCCTGGAGGATGAAATCCTCGACATTCCAGATATTCGTTGCATACACGAACTGCACGCCTTTCGCCGCAAACTGATGCTTATCCGCCGCGCCATCTGGCCCCTGCGCGATGTTCTGAACACGCTGACCCGCGAGCATTCACCCTATATTTCTCCGCAAACGCAAATCTATTTCCGTGATTGCTCGGATCACTGCTTTCAGCTGATAGATATTGTCGATACGGCGCGTGAACTGGCCGCAAATATTGCGGATCTGTATCATTCCGGCGCCAGTGTGCGGATGAATGAAATTATGACGGTGCTGACGATCATCGCCACCATCTTCATTCCGCTGGGGTTTGTCGCCAGCCTGTACGGCATGAATTTCGACCGTGCCGTGTCCCCCTGGAACATGCCCGAACTTGGCTGGCGCTACGGCTATCTGTTTTCGCTGGCCCTGATGGCCACTATTGCAAGCGGTTTACTGGGTTATTTCTGGTACAAGAATTGGATCGGGCCGCGCAAGAAGCGCTTCTAATGCACCATCATAACCGCCACTTTGGTGTTGTAAATCACGTAACGGGTCGCGCCACCCAGGATCAGTTCGCGGATGCGGCTGTGGCCAT
>JAUSQH010000140.1 GCA_030652895.1 Alphaproteobacteria bacterium | reverse complement strand
ACGAAGACTCATCTGTTTATACATAATACTTTGGACTGTCCGGGAATATGAAGAACCTTCTGGAGCGCAAGCTCTGGGAGGATGAGAATATGCGCCTTTCTCAAAGCCTTCTCTCATGTTTCCAGCGTTCCAGCGGTGCATATTAAGCGATGCATACCTAACATTATCAAATTTTTATGGGGAGGACATGTCATGGAGAACTCTACCGTTTCCCGGCAGCACAATGCGCTCGCCAGTCCAGTAATTGCTCCGGGCCGCGTTGTGGCCTGTCTCGACAGATCCAGACTGTCCCAGCAGGTCGCGCAGCATGCGTTGGCCATTGCGGGCGCCCTCAGCGTGCCGGTTACGCTCCTCCAGGTTCTCGAAGCGGGGCCGGCGGGCGCGACGCGGGCGGACCCGCTTGAATGGGACATCCGCCGCCACGAGGCGCGCTCCACCATTGAGCCGCTTGTCGCCAGTCTAAGCAATGACAAAGGTTCCGTCGATGCGGAGATTGTTGAGGGGCATGCGGCGGAACAGATTTGCCTCTGGGCTGCAGATCGCGCGGCCGAGCTTATCGTCCTGGGCGCGCATGGAGAGGGCAGGCTGACCGATGATGGACTTGGCAACACGGCGCGCAATGTCCTTGATCGGGCCACGGGTTCGGTGCTGTTGGTGCCCGCCTTGGGCGTTTCTGGCACAACTGGGCGCGAGATGCGCTATCGGCGGCTCATGGTTCCAGTGGACGGTTCGTCACGGGCTGAGAGCGTCATACCCTATGCCGTTCGCCTGGCGCAAGCCGTGCAGGCCGAACTTCTGATCGCATATGTCATTCCGGTTCCAGAAATGATCGAATCCGGACCACTTGAAGCCGAGGATATTGAACTGCGCGAGTGCGTGGTGCGCCGCAACGAGCGGGTCGCAAAGGACTATCTAGACCGTCTGCGTGGCCGTATCGCATGCGTTGGGCTTCGAGTACGCACCATGGTGCTGCGCGATGACGATGTTCGCAGCCGGCTTTCGCGGCTTATCACCGACGAAAAGGTCGATCTGGTCATTCTTTCCGCGCATGGCCAAAGCGGCCGTACCGATGCGCCTTATGGAAGCGTGACCGCGCATCTGATCGGGCACTCATCGGTTCCGCTGCTGATTGTTCGTGACCGTCTGACGGTGGCGGCGCAACTCGGCGATATCCCAAATTTTGCAGGCGCTAAACTCGCAAACATGTACGTTCAGTGAACGCACCAACACCAGAGCATATTGTTGGTCAGCTCGAAGCTGCCGCCTGCGAGTTATCGAAGCGTCACGCGGTTTCAGGTTGCGATCCAGACCCGTTTCCGGCATGGGCGGAACTTCATAGGTTGCCACAATGGCTGGAGCGCGCGCGTGACGCCGCGGTTCAGGCCGATCCCGACGCCACCAAAGCGGCCGAGTGGCTTCTTGACAATGACTATCAGGTGGAGCGTGCCGTGCGGCAGATCGAGGAAGGTCTGCCTGCAAAGTTTTATCAGAACCTGCACAGTCTTACGACGGCTGAAGAAAAAGGATTGCCGCGTGTTTTCGTAGTCGCGCATGGGCTGCTGCAAGCATCGCGTCTGCAGCTGTCTCTCTCAAGCGCCGTGCAGTTTGTGCGCGCCTATCAGGAGACGGCGCCATTAACGATCGCAGAGCTTTGGGCGTTCCCGACAATGCTTCGTCTGGCGTGCCTGGAAATCCTGGTCGCCGCGTTTGCGCGGCTGTTCCCGGATGTGGCGCTCCCTTTTGCGCCAAGTCATTGCGCAGTCTGCGTGGGACCATTCGATGACACCGAGAGCGTTGCGCGCGCCATTGCCAATCTCGGCGTAATCGCATCCATTCAATGGAAGGATTTCTTCGAGAGCACCAGCCAGGTCGAAGCGATCCTTCGGCGCGATCCCGCAAAAGTCTATCCGCGCATGGATTTCGAAACGCGCGACCGCTACCGCCAGGGTGTCGAGGTGCTGGCGCGCGGATCCCGCCAATCCGAATGGGCGGTGGCGGGGGCATTACTTGCGCAATCATCTGCGTCCAGCCCCGAACCGCCACGTGACCATGTGGGCTATTGGCTTCTGGGCGATGGCCGTAAAACGTTCGAGACAGCGCTCAAATATCGTCCGCCGCCGATGGTTAGATGCCGCCAGTGGTTTATGCGCCACGCCGGACCGCTTTATCTTGCCGCAATCTTGGCCGCTGGTCTAGGCGGGCTTATTCTACCCGCATTTTATCTGTGGGGGGTTGGCGCGTCACCGGCATTGTGGGTCCTGGGCATCGCGCTGACGCTGCTGCCCGCCTGGGGGCTTGGTTTAACGCTGGCGCACTGGATCGTGACGCTGATCGTCCCGCCCCGAATTCTGCCCAAACTGGATTTCACAAAAGCTGTTCCGCCCGATTGCGCCAC
>JAUSQH010000191.1 GCA_030652895.1 Alphaproteobacteria bacterium | reverse complement strand
TGGGCCGGCCGACACGCTATGCCCGTCTAATTCCAATGCTGGGACAGCGCCTCCCGGAGGGCACATAGCTGTTCCGCCCTCGACAGGTGAACTCGGAGGACAACCGGTCATTGATTCGGCAACGGCCGGTGCGCCGCCTTTGCTGGGCAATACGAACTTCTCACCTTTGCAGCCGTCTCAGGTCGCTCCGACCGGCACGATGGTTGGGCAGCGGGTGATGCAGTTACGCGCTGAACTACAGGCGCTGGACGGGCGAATCGGGCAGCATAATGGGCGTTTGCAGGAGTTGCGCGCGATAACAGCCGGAAACGCCCAGCGTTACCATGGTACAGTCGCCGCGGTGACGACACGCTTGCAACTGGGCACGACCCCGAGCAATCCCATCGTTATCAATCAGTGGAATGCGGCGCAGGCGGATCTGGACCGGCTCAGCTCTGACATCTCCGCGTTGAATGGACTTAGTAATTCAGTGGCCGAGGACGCCGGGATGGCTGAGTTTCTGCTCGAATCCGCGCGCGCGACCTACGGTCTGGCGGGCGCCATCGACGAGGACCATCGTCAGCTCGGAATTCTGGAAGATGAGACCAACCGCAGTCTGGTACTGATCCAGCGTCTGCTGGGCGAGCTGTCGCAAGACATAAGCCGGCAAACCGCCTATGTCGGCAATGAACGCGCGCGCCTGACCACACTCGCGAATGGCATTAAAAAGGGCGTGATGTTCGGCGAAACCCTTGCCGCTGGCGCAACGTTCGCTCCGGTGGGCAGTCAGGGATATACGGGCGCCCCCGCCGGTGGGATCGCCGCCGTTGGCCGTCCATTGGTTGTGATTCGCTTTGACCGCCAGGATGTCGAATATGAACAGCCGCTTTACTCCGCGTTGACGCGCGCCCTGGAAAGCCGTCCCGATGCCCGTTTCGACGTGGTTTCCGTGGCGCCGGCCGGGGGCAACGCCTCCGACATGCGGCGCAGCCAGACCCAGTCGCGGCACAATGCCGAGGCGGTTATGGCGTCCATCGCCGACATGGGGCTGCCTGCCAGCCGCCTGAGCATTTCGTCCACCACCAGCGGGGATGTTTCCAGCAACGAAGTACGGGTCTATATGCGCTGACAATCAGCAACGGGAACTACCATGCGAATAGGATTATTCACGCCGTTCACAAATCCCGTTGCGACTTTGCCGCTTATCCGCACGGTGGGAGAACAGGCCGATAAGCGCGGCTTTCATTCCATGTGGCTGGCCGAGCATGTGGTGCTGTTCGACAAACCCCATTCGTCCTATCCTTATTCACCGGATGGCAAGCTGAACCTGGGGGCCGATGCCGGGATCCTGGAACCGTTTACCACGATGGGATTTCTGGCTGGTTGTACGTCGCGCATACGGCTTGGAACAGGGATTTGCCTGCTGCCGCAGCGCAATCCCCTTTACACCGCCAAGGAAGTATCCAATCTCGATTATCTGTCGAATGGACGCGTCGATCTTGGCATCGGCATTGGCTGGCTGCGCGAAGAATTTGAAGCCCTGGGGGTGGACTGGGCGCGGCGCGGCGCGCGCACCGATGAATATGTGCAAATTCTGAAAACCCTGTGGTGCGACAACGTGTCGCAATTTGATGGCGAATTTCATACATTGCCGGCCTGCACCATGTTTCCAAAACCCGTGCATCAGCCGCATCCGCCGATCTATGTGGGGGGCGAAAGCGACGCCGCATTGGGGCGGGTGGCGCGGCTGGGCCAGGGCTGGCATGGTTTCAATCACACACCCCAGTCGGCGGCGGAACGTATCGGAAAGCTTCGCAGCCTTTTATCCGAACACGGACGAAGCCCAGACGATGTGGACATCACGGTGGCGGTTCCGGCAGGCACGCCAGTGAGCCTCGAAGATGTAAAGCGTTACCGCGAAGCAGGTGTGGATCAACTGACCATTCCGATTTTTCCAGGCGACGCAGATGCCGCGCGCGCCGTCATCGACGATCTGGCAAAGCGAATACTGGAGCCTGCAGCTGCACTCTAAACGCCGTGTATGTCGCGATAGCTGCGCATATGGGCCAGGCTTTTGGCCTCGTAGACACCGCGCGCCAGGGCGCGGGCAACGCAGTCGGCGGCAATACCACCAATCAGTGACAGGCTTAAATGTTCGTTTACCGGCAGCGCCGTTGTACAGCTGGCCAGGCAAAACACCACGTCACCATCCAGCGGCGTATGTACCGGGCGCACGGCACGCGCAAAGCCATCATGGGCCATAATCGCCACGCGTTGCGCCTGCGCCTTGGTCAGGATGGCATTGGTGGCCACCACACAGATTGTCGTATTGCCGCCCGGCGCCGCGTGTAACTTGCTGCCCGCCATGGGTGCGCGGTCAAGCACGCCGGAATGCGCGGCCTGCACCCCGAGTTCATTATTCATGGCAAAGGGTGCCGCCCAGAAGGTGCTACTGCCTGGAATGACCGGTGATCCGAACGGGTTGGCGGCGACTAATGCACCAACCTGCAAATCTCCGCCGTCCAGTGCGCCTTTCAGGACGGCCGAGGCGCTACCCAGACCACCTTTGTACATACCGGCCCCTGCGCCTAACCCTGCACCCGTATTGCCGAGCTGAAACTCACGCCCCGCCGCGTCGCAGGCCGCAATACCCAATGCGCGGTAGGGCGGCGTCATGCCCCAGCCTTTGTCGCCGCCATTTGAAAGGTCGAATAAAATCGCGGCGGGCACAATGGGCGCCACCATGGCGCTTGCGCCCATGCGAAACCCGCGGCCGCGTGTGCTGAGCCAGGCGGTTGCGCCACTGGCCGCGTCCAGGCCGTAAACCGAACCGCCGGACAGCACCACCGCGTCCACCTTGTCCACCAGGCAGGCGGGGTTCAACAGATCGGTTTCGCGGGTTCCCGGCGCGCCACCGCGAATATCAACGCCGCCCGTACAAGGCCATTCCGGCAGCACAATACTCACACCGCTGCGCACGGTATGGTCCTGTGCATTGCCAACGCGAATACCGTCAACGTCGCTGATCAGGTTCAAGGGGCCGGGAGCTACGCCGGGTTCGGAAACTGTAATTGTCATGGGGGTATGGTATAACATTCTCGCAGCACAGGGAATTGACTATACACGGGGGAAACATGATGCGGATGGCGCGCAGTATCATTGCCGTGTGGGTGTTGCTCTGGCTTAGCCCCCCGGTGGACGCCGCCGTTACTGCGCAACGTCACATGGTAGCGGCGGGGCATCCGCTGGCAGCGCAAGCCGGGCGCGAGATATTACGAAAAGGCGGTACGGCAGTCGATGCCGCCATTGCAGTACAGGCCGTGCTGGGGCTGGTTGAGCCGCAATCATCGGGTATTGGCGGTGGCGCGTTTTTGCTGCATTGGGACCAGGCCAGCAGGCAGACCACGGCCTATGACGGCCGCGAAACCGCACCCGCGTCTGTAACACCGGATCTTTTTCTCAATCCCGATGGTCAGCCCATGGGATTTCGGGACGCTTTCACCGGCGGGCGTTCAGTCGGGGTTCCCGGGGTCATCGCCATGCTGGCGCTGGCGCATGAGCGCCATGGAAAACTTCCGTGGGCAGAGTTGTTTGCGCCTGCCATTAAACTTTCTGAAGAAGGATTTCCGGTGTCGGCGCGGCTGCGTCTGATGATTGGCGCCATGCCAAAACTGTCTTCATTCGCGCAGGCGCGGGCCGTGTATTTTACCCCCGGCGAACCGCCCCAGGCTGTGGCGGCGGGCGCCATACTGCGTAACCCGGATTATGCGCAAAGCCTGCGCATGATTGCCTCCGGCGGCCCACGCGCCTTTTACACCGGCCCGCTGGCACAGGCGATGGTGGAGGCAGTGGCCGCGCAGGGCGGTGGTCTGAGCCTGGATGATCTTGCTGGCTATCAGGCCAAACAGCGGTCGCCCGTGTGCGCGCCTTACCGGGGTTATAAAGTCTGCGGCATGCCGCCCCCCACTTCCGGAGGCGTTACCGTGCTGCAAATTCTTGGACTGCTGGAAAATTTCGAGATGCCTTCGCTGGCGCCGGACTCGGTAGTTGCGCTGCATTTGCTGGCGCAGGCCAGCCGTCTTGCCTTTGCGGATCGCGGGCTATATCTGGCGGATAGCGATATTGTCGACGTGCCGGTCAAGGGCCTGACCAGCCCGCGCTATCTGGCGCGCCGCGCCCAGCGCATGACGATTGGCCGGATGGACTCCGCCCCCGCGCTGGCGGGGCGTCCCGTGCGCCACGCCGGCATCGACTATGCGCCCAATGTGGATGGCGCGCTTCCCTCCACCACCCATGTGTCGATCATTGACGGACAGGGAAATGCGATATCCATGACCAGTTCCGTCGAAGCGCCATTCGGCAGCCATGTCATGGCGGGCGGATTCATCCTGAATAATCAGCTCACGGATTTTTCTTTTGCGCCGCAGATTGATGGCAGGCCGGTCGCCAATGCCGTGGCGCCGCACAAGCGCCCACTCTCTTCCATGGCGCCCACGCTTGTGTTTGATAAAGCGGGCGCGCTCTATGCCAGTCTCGGGTCGCCCGGCGGCACCCGCATCATCGGTTATGTGGCCCAAACCCTGGTTGGGCTGCTGGACTGGAACCTGGATATGCAGGCCGCCATTGATCTGCCGCGCCTGATCGATCGTAACGGGCCTCTGGAGCTGGAAGCCGGAACTACGCTGGAGGCGTTGGCCCCGCGTTTCACGGCGCTGGGCCACCGCGTGGAAATGCAACCGACCTTCAGCGGCATCCAGGGCATTCGCGTCATCGCAGGAAAGCTGGAAGGCGGCGCCGATAAACGCCGTGAAGGCGTTGTGCTGGGGGATTAAGGCAGTGTGCTGGCAAGCCCGATCAGCCCAGGATATTCATGCGTGATCAGCCATGTCGGAATCGCCGACAGATAGGATTTGTATGGTCCCTTCGCCTCGAAGCGGTGACGAAACAAATGCGCCTCAAACAATTCGCCCAGCCGTGGGACCATGCCACCAGCAATATAAATGCCGCCCCTGGCGCCCAGAGTTAACGCCAAATCCCCCGCGACTGCGCCAAGCCAGCCGGTGAATAACTGGATAGCTTCCCGGGCAGTCCCGTTCTCTTCGTCGCGCGCTGCGCGAGCAATATCCGCAGCGCCAAGCGCTGATTCCGGCAGCGCCCCATCAATAGCCGCAATGGTTGTATACAGCAATTCAAGGCCCGGACCCGACAGTACGGTTTCCGCCGGCACATGGCCTCGCGGCTCCATTAGCCGGGAATAGATTGATATTTCTCTTCTGCTGGCGGGTGAAAGGCCCACATGCCCGCCTTCACCGGCAAGCGGCGTATATTTACCCTCTCCGGCGGGAATAAGCCCCGATACGCCAAGCCCTGTTCCGGGACCAATCACCCCCATCGGGGCGTCTGGCGCCGGCGGGCCGCCGCCAAGCAGTTTTAGAGACGTTGGCGCAAGAAACGGCAGTGCAAGTGCGATGGCGGTGAAATCATTGATCAGCACTGAGTTGCGCACCTTGCAGACCGCCTCTACCTGGGACCGCTCGATGCGCCATACGCTGTTGGTAAGTTGAATAGCGTTGTCCAGCAGTGGCCCCGCACCACAAATGGCAACGGCTGTGATACGGACGTCATCGGCAATATCCTTGAGATATTGCATTAAGGCGTCGGCGAAACTCGGATAATTGCGGGTCATCCACACCGTGGGCGCGCCAATATTTCCCTGCGCGTCAACAAGTGCAAAGCGCGCATGCGTGCCGCCTATATCGGCAATCAGACCATAGTCGGTAATAGCGGTCATATCTTTAGCGATAGGCGATGATGAATAGACGGCGAAAACTGAATAATGTTTTGCCGTCGCTGCGGCGCGGATAGGCGGCGCGCAGTTTTGCCGCCAGCATCGCCAGATAGGCTTCGCGTTCCGGCGCATCAAGGGCGCTCAGCAGCGGGACCAGCGCTGTACCCGTGATCCAGTCGAGCACCGGGTCCTCGCCTTCCATCACCTGTAAATAATCGGTTTCCCAGACATCCACGGCGCGGCTCATGGGGGCCAACAGGTCATAATAAAAATCCGGGGCCCCCACAGGCTCTTCACGTAATACTGGCGCCAGGGTTGACGCCCAGGAACCGCTGAGCGCTACGTCGCGCAGCAGGCGATGACTGGGGGCGTCAAAATTGTGCGGCATCTGAACAGCGAGTGCGCCCGCATGCGCGACATGCGACATAAGCTCGGGAAACAGCCGTGCGTGACCATCAAGCCATTGCAGCGTCGCATTGGAATAAACCAGATCAACCGGCAGCAAAGGCCTCCAGTCTGTCAGATCGGCTTCAAGCCATCTGGCGCTCGGGCCATCGGCTTTGGCGCGCGCGAGCATCTGGGGCGAATTGTCGATGCCCAGAATATCTGCATCCGCCCAGCGGTCGCGCAGCGCCTGGGTTGAATTGCCCGGACCACAGCCCAGATCAACAATTGTAGCGGGTTTATCCAGCGCAATGCGGGCAAGCAATTCGTGAGCAGGGCGCGTACGCTGGTCGGCGAAAGCAAGATATTGGACAGGGTTCCACGCCATGATTTAGCCTTTCGCGTGCAGGTTCACATTGCCGGCGGCAATAATATGGCTATCTGGAATTTCGATGCGAAATGCCGTGCCGTCGGGGCCAGTATGCAACAGGCGCAGATCACCCCCATGGGCGCGGGTTAAGTCGCGCGCGATGGTCAGGCCAAGGCCGCTGCCGCCCTCGCTTGTGCTTCCCGCGAAGGGCTGAAAAAGGTGATCGCGCGCGGGCTGGGACAGACCGGGACCGTCATCAGCCACATCAATGACAACCATTTTCCCGTCGCGCGATGCGTCTATGCGTACGGTTCCATGACCGTTCATCGCCTGTACCGCGTTGCGCCCGATATTTTGCACAATGCGGAAAATATGATCCGGATCGGCGTCAATTTCCAGATCGGCCGGAATTAAATTCAGCCAGCGAATATTTCCGTGCGGCGACTGGCAGATGCCTGTGCCGATCTCACTGATTAGCGGCGCCAGTTCGAAAAACAGACGGCGCGGGGGCTTTTCGCGCGCGCCGCCATAGGTTAAAGTATCCGTACAAAGATCAATTGCCCGGCCAACGGAGCCAATAAGGCTGGGGGTGAGGCGGCGCACATTCGGATCGTCCACGCTCAACAACCGGTCTGACACCATCTGTACGTTGGCTAGAATGTTGCGCAGATCATGATTGATTTTACTCACCGCTGTGCCCAGTTCCGCCAGACGGGCCTTTTGTTTCAGGGATTGCCGCACCGCGATCTGCATGCCCGCCATCTCACGTTCGGCCACTCCGATTTCGTCGAGCCGCTTCGATGGCCTGATTTCGTGGCGCGTATCTTCCGGGTGTTTACGGAATCCCACCATGCTTTGAGTAAGCATCCGGATCGGCCGCACCATCATGAAATGCAGCGTGAAATAAATCAGCGCCGCCGTCGTGAATGAGATCACTAAAGACAGGCCGGCGACATTCCAGGAATAATCGATCATGGCATGGCGCAGTGGGCGTTCGCGCATCACGATATCGATAATATCCCCGCCCCCATGTACCGGGGCATTCATCGCCCGTATATGGCGGCCATCCCCTGCCATCAGCGTGGTAAAGGCGTCGGCAATTGCTTCAAACGGGCCGACATCGCGTAAATCAAAATGTGCGTCGATGGTATCCGGTAAGTCGCCCGCCAGCATCAGGAAGCGCGCGCTATCACGGCGTAGCGCCACCGCCAGCACGTCGGCATTGGCCAACAGCTCGGCCTCCAGATATACGGGCAGTGTGTTATTCTGGGCGCCTTCCACAGCGAGACTGGCAATCTGCGCCCCGGCGATTTTGTTGTTCAGATATTGCAGCCGGAAATACGCAATGGAAGGCACGTAGATCATCACTGAAGACAGCAGGATAAAGGCGACGGTCAGCACCATCAGCCGTCCCGACAGGCCTATCTTTGGACGGGGAAACTCAAGCATGCCTCCGCCTGTAATTCCTTATAAGGTTGCGCGCGCGCTTTCCGTTATTTATCTGTTATTATGACACAAAATTCGTATTGATCCTATAATGCGATATGTTGATAGGTAACGTGATGCAAGCGACGATAGGGAATAAGTATGAAATTCGGGGGGTTACGATTTGTTGGCTGGCCGGGGCGAAGAATAAAGCCGGACGAAATTTATAATCTTGCCGTCAATTGCATCAGATTAGCGGACATCACCGGGTCTGACCCAGTATGGCTGAGCGGGCGTCACGCACCCTCAGCGTGTACGTCTCCTTGCCGGCACACGTGAAATGGTGATCGGCAAAATCGAACAGCTGCGCGAGGAAAATTTTCTCAACCGTCTCCTGCTTACACCGTTCAGCCATCAAAACCTGCTGAGCTTTACTGATAAAGTGTCGCCTCATTTACAATAGTCATCATAGCGCTGTGAAGACAGTCCGCCTATGGCTCTGGGCATTTGCCGCAGCGGCCTTTGCGCCTATCATTGTGTTCGGGGCCAATGGCACGGTCATCCTGCTGGGCCTGGTGGCGCTTGCAGTTCCGGGATTGAGGGCCTGGCGCGGGGCAATCAATGATCTCGCCCGAACCCCCATTGGATGGGCGTTGTGCGGAATGCTGGTTATTGCCATTACCAGCCTGATCTGGACTCCCGCCCCCGATGTTGCCGCTGATAAATTATTGCGGCTGGTACTTTTGTGGTTCGGTGGCTGCGCGGCTCTGGGGGCTATAAGCAATGCTGACACCAATACGATCAAGTGGCTGGCGCGATTGCTACCGGTTGGCATTTGCGTGGCACTGCTGTTCTACTGGATTGAACTGGCAACTTCGGCGCGGATCATCTCTCTGATCACCGGGCTGGACGCAGCAATGCAGGCCCGCTTTCCCACCCCGCAGGAACAGGAACTTTTCCGTTCGGTGTATGGTTTTGGCGCGATCAGCCGCGGGGCCGGGCTGCTGGCGATTTTTGTATGGCCGGCCATGGCGTGCTGTATCGCGCTGTTTCCTGCCCGTGGCAAGTGGCTGGCAGCGGTCCTGGGCGGGGCGGTTTTCGTGACGATACTTCCACTGCCGATGCAAGCCGCGTCCCTGGCCATGGTGGTTGGCGCCGGGGCATTTTTTTGCACCTGGTTTGCCCCGCAGCGCGGACCAAAAGTGATGGTCGCTCTGGCCGTGGTGCTTACCGTAATTATGCCGCTAATTTCGTATCATGTTGCGCGCCCCGAAGTGCTGGGAATAGAAAAACACCAACTGCCCGGGTCGTGGCAGCATCGGGTGGAAATCTGGCATTTCAGCGCTACTAAAATTAGCGAAAAACCGCTTCTGGGCTGGGGCTTTGACGCATCACGCAATATTGACGGTGGTAATACCCAGTTTGTGCTGGAATTGCCTGACGGCAGCGAGAAGATTTTCCCCGGCATCGGTCTGCTGCCACTGCATCCACATAATGGTATTCTGCAAGTATGGCTGGAAATGGGGGCAGTGGGCGCTGTGTTGCTCACGCTGTTATTCTTCGGGCTGGGAAAAAGTCTCGCGGCCATCACAAATGCTTATGGTCGTCTGGGCGGGGCAATGGCCAGCGCCAGCACCGCCAGCGCATTATGCGTCGGGCTTCTGAGTTTCGGGCAATGGCAAAGCTGGTGGCAGGCCAGCCTGTGGATCGCCGCACTGCTTTGTACCGGCGCACTGCGCGCTTTTAGTCCTCGTTGAAGCGCAGACCAGATGTTGCAGGTGCTGTTGCGCCGGCTGCCGAATCGCGGTTCAAATTCTGGGCGGCAAGGCGGCCCAGATACTCCGCCCATAACTTGTCCTTCGCCTGCCCCATTTCGTAAAAATAAGCCCAGGTATAAAGCCCGGTGTCATGTCCGTCATCGAAGTGAATGCGCAGGGCATAGTTTCCCACCGGATCAAGGCGGGTGATTGTTACATCGCGTTTGCCTGCAACGGTAACTTCCTGGCCTGGCCCGTGGCCTTTGACCTCGGCGCTTGGGCTATGTACGCGCAGAAATTCAGCGCTAAACTGAAAATGGCTGGCGTCGTCAAAATTGATCTCCAACAGATTTTGCGCCTGTTTCAGCTTCACTTCCACCGGCCATGGGGGCGTTTGGCTCATTTGACGCCGGTTTCGTCCAGGGCGCGCGCTTCATCGGGCAGCATAATGGGAATGCCGTCGCGGATCGGATAGGCAAGCCCGGCTTTCCGGCTGATCAGCTCATTGGCCGCGGCATCATATTCCAAAGTAGATTTGGTCAGTGGACAGACCAGTATTTCCAGCAGTTTTGGGTCAACTTTATGGCTGGCGGCGTCGTTGTTATTTGACATGGCGCTTGTCCTTTCACGCGTAAAATACGTTACTGCAATGTTGTGTCCGGTGGCGACGATGCGCTCGCCACAGCCATCTCAAGCAGCGTCATCAGGGTTGCCGCCCGTTCACGCAGGCTTTGTGCTTCCAACAGCGCCTGTTTTTCCGGCAACTCAAACGGGCAATTCATCACCAGCATATTAACGAGATCTTCGGTCGGGGTATTTTCCACGGCCTTCCAATCTGCCGAGAGTTGATTGTGCTCCAGATAAATTTTTAAATCCGCAAGTAATGCCGGACGATCCACCCCGCCGGCATCCTGACGCGCCAGATCATTCTCAAACTGCGTAAAATCCGCAACCACCTGGCGATAGTGCGTTGTAACCGGTAATTCTTCGCGTACATGAAAGCGGCAAATGCCGTTCAGGATAATATGGTAGCGTCCGTCTCCAGTCTCGCTGAACGACACCAGGCGTCCCAGGCAGCCTACATTATAGAGCACAGGATGGTCGAGACCTCCGATCCCCGCAGGCGCACCCCCTGGCGGTTGTTCGTTATGCGGCTGAATCATGCCGATGACCCGGTCATCGGTCAGCGCATCATCGATCATCGCAAGATAACGAGGCTCAAAAATATTCAACGGCAACCGGCTGCCGGGAAGCAACAGCGCCCGCGCCAGCGGAAACACCGCGAAGCGTTGCGGCAGCGAACTTATGTCGAGATAATTCCGGGGCTGACGCATTTTGCGGGCCTGTGTATTATTTTACGAGAATAAAATGGCGGACAACTTACGCCGGGCGTCCATGGTCACAGGATCTTCGGGACCAAGCATCTCAAACAGGCGCACCAACTGTTTACGCGCGGCCTCGTCATTCCATGCGCGTTCCTTACGCATAATTTCAAGCAGATGACCCGCCGCGGATTCATTGTCGCCCTTCGCCGCCAGCCCGACGGCCAGATCATATCTGGACTGGTGATCAAGGGGATTGCTTGCCAGTGCCGCTTCAAGTCCGGCAAGGTCACCCACATTCTGCGACGATTCCGCTAACTCCAGCGCCGCCTGTACGGCAACAATTTCTGAATGGTTCTGCTCAGTGATCGGCGTCAGCGCCAAAACCTGGCGCGCGCCGTCAAAATTGCCACCCTGCAGATTGCATCGCGCCAGCCCCGCAATGGCCAGGGGATTGGCCGGATCTTCCTGTAACACCTGGCCATAGGCCTGGGCGGCGGCCGCCAGATCGCC